>JAFWPR010000118.1 GCA_017545225.1 Clostridia bacterium | reverse complement strand
GCTTATCCAAGAAGTCTCTGGATTCGGTATGGCCGTCCCGGAAATGGAATGTAACCGTGTGGTCGAGGATTGTAGCGTTTTCAATCTGGGCGTCCATCGCAGCCTCGTCGAACTCGTCAAGGCCGAGAACGTCGGTCACCAGCCGCTTCATGGTCTCGTCCCGGATGCCGGGGTTGTGGCATTGATCCTTCGGGCCGGTGCAGTACCAAGACCGTGTCGGAGTGCCGTCCTTGCGCTTTCCGGACTGGCAGCGATAATTGGCACCACAGCAGCCGCGGCGTCTTTATAGACCGCTCATGCGACGCAATTCATTTATTGTATGATGAATTGATCCCTCGGACTTCCGTCCTCGAGATCATGAATTGATTTTGCCGGGGCAAAATCATGAATTGCACCCAACGGGTGCGTGAATTGTCCCTTCGGGACATTTATTCCTCACCCACAAGAAACGTCTTTGCCCTCTCCGGGGCGCGTTTTTCCCTGTCGGTCAGCGGTTCGTCGCCCTGTCGGTAGTCGAACGACCGGCAGAACGCCGAGACGTCGCCGTTCAGGCCCTCGAGATACCGGTCCTCGATCTTCGAGACGGTCCCGAAGAATTCGCCGAACTCCTTGCCCGAAAGCCGCTCTTTCGCCGCCGCGAGGAATCTCTCGTAGTGCGGCAGGCAGAAAAAGCCGATATTTTCCGTCTTGCGTCTGAATTGCTCCTCGCTCTCCCACAGCAGCGCCGCCGTCTCGATCATAAGGGAGAAGTTGTGCTCGATCCTGTCGCACAGATAACAAGAGCGGTTGATCTCGCCGACCGTCTTTATCGCGGCGGCGCCCGCCTTCGCGGCGAAGAGACCGGACAGCGCGCCCGGCTTCGTCCTCTCCCTGACGCGGGCGAGGTGGGACTCGGTCATGAGGGCGAGAGGGAGCCGCTTGCCGCCCTCGAAGAGCATCGAGAGGTGGCGGGAGCAGAAGCCCGCCTCGTTCGTCTTTATCCTGACGTCGGGCTCCATCATCGACGCGCCGAGTATCAGATCGACCTCGTCCGTCTGAAGTTTGGTGAAAAGGGAACAGAACGGACACTTCTCGCCGTGCTCGCCCGCTTCCTCGAACGCCTCGTTTACGGGGATCGTGAATATTCTTTCCATGGACCGGGGCCTCCTTTGATAATTGCATATTTCGACTTGATGTGATAAAATACTTCTTGAAAAACAGAAAGCGAGAGGGGGAAGATCGTTTTGGAAAAACCGTACGTCGTCGACGGGGGCAGGATCGGCGGGATGCCGTTCGTCGAAGTCCGCGGGGTCGGCAATTTCTCCGTCTTCAAGACGTTCGACTGCGGACAGTGTTTCCGCTTCGATCCTGCGGCGCCGCGCCGCGGCGGATACGCCGTTTCGGGAGTCGCGCTCGGAAGGTCCGTCTCGTTCGAGCAGACGGAGGACGGCGCGCTCACTATATTTGGCGCGACCGCAGATGATTTTTCGAAAATATGGTTCTCCTATCTCTCCCTCGATACCGATTACGACGCGATAGACGAGGCGGTCACGACCGCGCTCGATTCCGACGGGTGCGCCGTCATGCGACGCGCCGCCGAAGCGGGGCGGGGAATAAGGATCCTCAGGCAGGATCCGTGGGAGGCGCTCTGCTCGTTCATCGTCTCGCAGAACAACAACATCCCCCGCATAAAAAAGATAATCGCCGCGCTTTGCGACGCATACGGTGAGGATACCGGAGACGGGAGGACAAAAACGTTCCCGACGGCGCGCGCTCTCGCGGACGCGGGCGAGGATGCGATTTTCGCTCTTCGCACGGGATTCCGCGCAAAATACATAACGGACGCCGCGCGGAAAGTTGCGAACGGTGAGATAGACCTCGCCGCCGTCGCGCGCGAGGAGGATTTTGCCGCCTGCGAGGCGGAGCTGATGAAGATAAAGGGAGTCGGGCCGAAGGTCGCCGACTGCGCGCTTCTCTTCGGCTTCGGCAAGACGGAGGCGTATCCGGTCGACGTGTGGATGAAGAAGGTCGCCGCCCGCCATTTTGAGAGCGGCCCCGATCCGCGTCTCTTCGGAAAATACGCCGGGATCGCTCAGCAATATCTGTTCTATATGGAAAGATACGGGGTATGAAAGATCATACCCCGTTATTTTATTTTTCCGGGTCGAGGAATTTCCAATATCTTGCGAGATAGTCGATGCCCGACCAGAGCGTCATCACGGTCATAAGAGCGATAAACACGTAGGAGAGGATATGGTACTCCGCGAACGGCTTGAAGGGAAGGATCAGCGGTTCGAGGAACACCACGACGATGCACGCCATCTGCGTCGTCGTTTTTATTTTTCCGAGCCAGCTCGCCGCGATGACGAGGCCGCTCTTGCCCGCCGCGACCAGACGGATCGACGTCACCGCAAGTTCGCGGAAGATGACGATCGCCGCCGCCCAGACGAAGACCGGACGCAGATCGGAAAACGCCTCGTTGACGAGGATGCCGAGCATCGCGGAGAAAACGAGGAATTTGTCCGCGAGCGGGTCCATGAATTTTCCGAAATCGGTTATGAGGTTATACTTCCGGGCTATTTTGCCGTCGACCGTGTCGGTCAGCGACGTGACGGCGAACAGAGCCGCCGCGACGATGCGCATCACCGCCTCGTTCGGCCAAGGCAGCGGCGCGACGAGAACGACGAGAAAGACCGGCACCATACAGATGCGGAACAGCGTCAGCTTATTGGGAAGATTCATTTTCTTTTTCTTCTTGTCCGTTTCCATGATAATCACTCCTGTTTCCGGGACGGTCAAACGACCGTCTCCCCGACCATGTCGTAGTCCATTGAATCCGTTATTTTAACGTCGACGATCTCGCCCTCGCTCACGGGGCGGGACGACGTGAAGAACACTTTTCCGTCGACGTCCGGCGCCTCGTACGGCGTCCTTCCGACGTACGTTTCGGCGACCGGGTCGAACGACTCGCAGAGCGTCGGGTACACGCGCCCGACGCGCTCCTTCATCTTCTTCTCGCTGATGCGGAGCTGCGTTTTCATCAGGACGTCGTATCTCTTTTGCTTGATTTCTTCGCTTACCTGATCTTCCATCGAATACGCGGGGGTGTCCTCCTCGCGCGAGTAGGTGAACGCGCCGAGACGGTCGAACTCCGCTTCTTTCACGAAGCGGCAGAGTTCTTCAAAGTCCGCGTCCGTCTCGCCGGGGAACCCGACGATCAGCGTCGTGCGCAGGACGATCCCGGGGACGGCCTCGCGCAGACGGCGAACCGCGTCCTTTATCATCGCGGAGTCGCCGTGGCGGTTCATCCGGCAGAGGACCGGGTCGCTTATATGCTGGATCGGTATATCGACGTATTTCACGACGCGGTCGTTGCTCCGCAGCAGCTCGACGAGTTCGTCCGTGATCTTGTCGGGATAGCAGTACAGAAGTCTGATCCACGGTATCCGCGTCTTTTCGGTTATTTCGTTTATCAGGCGGGGAAGCTCGTATCTGCCGTACAGGTCGATCCCGTACGCCGAGGTGTCCTGAGCGATCACGTTCAGTTCCTTTATCCCCATCCCGTCGAGGTCACGGGCTTCCGCCGCTATATCTTCGATCGGCCGCGAGCGCAGCGGACCGCGTATCGACGGGATCGCGCAGTAGGCGCATCTGTTCGAGCAGCCCTCGGCGATCTTGAGATACGCCATCGAGTCCGTCGTGACGACTCTGTCGCCGCCGAGCGCACACGTTTCCTTCGGATCGAGCGCGGCAAATCCGTGTTCTCCTCCGAGCGCGCTGTCGACCGCTTCGACGATCCTGTCGAGACTTCCGACGCCGACGATCGCGTCGATCTCCGGCATCTCGGCGAGAAGTTCCTCGCGGTATCTCTCCGCCATGCACCCCGTGACGATCAGAGCTTTGAGGCTGTGATGCTCTTTCAGCCACGCGAGGTCGAGCACCGTGTCGATCGACTCGCGCTTCGCCTCCTCGATGAAGGCGCACGTGTTGACGACGACGGCGTCCGCGGATTCCGCCTCGGGGACGATGTCGTACCCGGCGTCCGTCATCTTTTTGAGCATGACCTCGGTGTCGCAGAGGTTCTTCGCGCATCCGAGAGAGACGAACGCTATCTTCTTTGAGTTCATTTCAGGATTTCCTTTATCTTAGGTATTGAAAAGCCGAGGCGGCAGAGAGCCGCGACCGTCTTCGGGCCGTCGGCGAAATTTCTCTTTGCGGCGTGGTATCTCAGCGCCTCTTCGTATTCTTCTTCGGCGATCCCGTCGGCGGCTTCCTTCGCCGATGCGGAGGGGTACCCTTTGGCAAGCAGATCGGTACGGATCCGCGCGGGACCGCGTTTCGTGCGGTTGAAGATGCTTCTCGCCGTGTGGCGGGCATTTTCCGCCTCGTCGAGCAGTCCTCCCGCGGTCATGGCGCGCACGGCGCGCACGGAGTCTTCTTTCGAGTGGCCTCGGCGCGTGAGTTTCGTCACGAGCGCCGATACGCTGTGAGGCGAGTCGGCGGCGATCCGCATAGCGTCCGTCACCGTTTCGGAGAGCGCCGACGCGCGGCGCAGTTTTTCTTCGCTTTCGGGCGACAGCAGGTCGCCTTCTCTGAGATCGAGGTCTTCCCAGAGCGACGCTCCCACGCGGAGCGTCTCGTCGGGTCCCTCGCCCGCGAGGATCGCGGTCACGCGCTTTCCGTCGCGTTTTACTTTCTTCAGTACGGCCATTATCTCACCCCGGCGACCGAGCCGCCGACTATCTCGATGAACCGCGCCGCGCCCGCTCCCTCGGGGACGACCGACGGCTCGCAGGACGTCACTATTATCTGCCGCCCCAGAAGGCGGTCGGTTATGTACTTTCTTCTGTTCGCGTCGAGTTCGGAGAAAACGTCGTCGAGGAGGAAGACCGGATACTCGCCGGACTTCTCCCGGGAGATCTCGCCCTCGGACAGTTTCATCGCGAGCGCGAAACTGCGCTGCTGCCCCTGCGAGGCGAAAAGACGAGCGTCCGATCCGTCGAGCGCGAGGCGTATATCGTCCTTGTGCGTTCCCCAAAGCGTCGATCCGGCGGCGGCTTCCCGCTCTATATTCGACGTCAGTTTTTCAAAGAGGATCTTTTTGCCGAGAGCCGGGTCGTAGCCGTCCTCGGCTCCGCCGAGCAGGTGCGACTTATACGACACCGACGGGGACTCTTTGCCGCCCGTCATCTCCTCGAAGAACGAGGCGACGTGAAAAGAGAGTTTTTTGACGTATTCAAACCGCGCCGCGGCGATCCGCGAGGCGGCGTCGCTCAACTGCTCAGAGAAGACTTCCCATTCCTCACGCGCGACTTCCGCGCCCGATGAAAAGCGGCGCAGAAGGGCGGCTCGGTGGGAATACGCCGCGCGGTAGAGCGACAGGTCGCGGATATAGCCGGGGTCGAGCTGAGAGATGGCGACGTCAAGAAACGATCTTCTCTCGGCGGGACCGCCGTTTACGACGGAAAGATGGGCGGGACAAAAAAGTACCGCCCGGAGGTTGCCTATCATTTCGGAGACTGAGGAAAGCGGCGCGCCGTTGCGCAAAAGACGCTTTCTTCCCTCGCGGGGAAGCTCCGCCGTCAGTTCGACCGGATATTTCTCCCCCTCGCGCTCGACCGAAACTCCGAACTGTGAGGCGGGGGCTTCCTGCCTGATCATATCCCGGTCGTGAGCCCCGCGGAACGAACGCCCGCGGGCGAAGTAATAAATACCCTCAAGAATATTCGATTTTCCCTGGGCGTTCATGCCCCAAAGCACGTTGACGGTGGGGGAGAACTCTATCGTCTCTTCCTTAACGTTGCGAAAGTCGCGGAAAACCGCTCTTGTTACGATCATTTACAAACCTTTAACCGGATCATTCCTCATCGTCGAGGTCGAGGAGGCGGACGTCGAGTTCGCCGTCGTTCTCGAACAGAGGCTCTTCCTCTTCCTCGTCGTCGTTTTTCTCCTTGATCTTCGCCTCGAGTTCCGCCATCAGCGCGGGATCGTTCTCTATGTACTTTCTGACGTTCTCCTTGCCCTGGCCGAGACGCGCGCCGTCGTAAGACACCCACGCGCCGCTCTTGTCGAGGATGCCGCGCGCGATGCCGAGATCGACGATCTCGCTCGCCTTGGAGATGCCGACGCCGTACAGAATGTCGAATTCCGCGGTGCGGAAGGGCGGGGCGACCTTGTTCTTGACGACTTTGCACTTGACTCTGTTTCCGTAAGTCTCCGTGCCGATCTTCAGCACTTCCGTCTTGCGGATGTCGATGCGGATCGAAGCGTAGAACTTGAGCGCGCGGCCGCCGGTCGTCGTCTCGGGGTTGCCGTAGATGACGCCGACTTTCTCGCGGAGCTGGTTGATGAAGATGACGATGCAGTTCGTCTTGGAGATCGTGCCGGAGAGCTTGCGGAGCGCCTGGCTCATCAGACGCGCCTGAAGGCCGACGTGGGACGCGCCCATGTCGCCCTCGATCTCCTGCTGGGGAACGAGAGCCGCGACGGAGTCGATGACGACGATGTCGATCGCGCCGGAACGGACGAGCGCCTCGGTGATCTCGAGCGCCTGCTCGCCGCTGTCGGGCTGGGAGACGAGGAGTTCGTCAATGTCGACGCCGAGAGCGCGGGCGTAAACGGGATCGAGAGCGTGCTCCGCGTCGATGAACGCCGCGTCGCCGCCGAGCTTCTGGACTTCCGCGATCGCGTGGAGCGCGACCGTCGTTTTACCGGACGATTCGGGGCCGTATATCTCGACGATCCTGCCGCGGGGGAAGCCGCCGACGCCGAGCGCGAGGTCAAGGGCGACGGAGCCCGTCGACACGACCTGAACGTTCATCTGGGGGTTCTGCCCCATCTTGATTATCGAGCCTTTTCCGTAGTTCTTTTCTATCTGGTTGATCGCCGTTTCAAGCGCCTTTTTCTTCGCCTCGGGATTCTCGCCGTCGACTGTTTTCTTCGGTACCGTTTTCATGATTTAATATTCCTTTCTCCGTCCTCTCCTTCGCGAGGACATACTAATTCATTATAAAATATATTATATACTACATACGGGAAATAATCAATAGCGATATTTTTCTGTTCTTTCCCCTCGCGTGCGGAGCTTATGCGCTTCGGATCTTCCGCGAGGGGCTTTTCTGAAAAATACAATAAAATTAGAAAGCCACTCTTGACAAACGAAAAATATTAGGTTATACTTATGCTAAGACTAACAAAGTTAGCGAAAAACAGAGCCCGAAAACAGGAGGATAAGAATTGAAAAACGTAGCGTTTCCGGTTTATTACAACTGGTACGACTGGCTCAGGAAAAACCTGCCGCCGGAGGAGCGGTGCGAGGTGACCGACGCGCTGAGAGACTATTACGAAACGGGAGCCGCCCCGGAGGAGGCGGTGAGAGAGTCGCTCCGTCTCGTCGTGTCCCTGATGCACAACGAGATCGACGCGGCCCGTGAGAAATCAAGGCAGGCGTCCGAATACGGAAAAATGGGTGCAAAAAAGAAAAACGGGAATAATAACGGGGGAGGGGACTCAGAGACCCCCGAAGGCACCCTGCAGACCCCCGAAGGCACCCCGGAGGAGTCCGAAGACGCCCCCGGCTTAAAAGAAAATAAAAGAAAAGAAAAAGGAAGAAAAGAAAAAGAAAATGATTCTTTCTCTCTCTCTTACGACCGCGCGCGCGAGGAAGACGTAACCCCTCCTGATTTCTGGGAGGTCTGGGATTATATCAAAAAGGAGTGCATCGACGTTGACCCGCGGAAGTTCTTCGACTATTACGAATCGGTCGGATGGCGGGAAAGAGGACAGCCGATCGTAAACTGGAAGGCGAAAGCGGAGCTCTGGGAGCTGCGCGAGCGGGATTTCGCAGGGTAGGGTAACTCCTGTTACCCTAGAGGCGGGCGCGTTTCCTTTCCTGTTGACGGTCTGCGAAACGTATGATAGAATAAATTCGTACGAATAATCATTCAGCGTGAAAGGAAAGGAAAAATGAAAAAGATATTATCGCTTCTTATCTGCGCCGTCATGCTCGTGACCGCGCTGCCGCTTTGCGCGACGGCGGCGGGCGGCAGATCGTGCCCTATGGAACTGACGAAGCCGACGAACGCGACGCTTCAATGGCTGATGCGCGACGATTCGCCGACTACGATGAACTTCTCCTATACGCAGCCCGCGGGCGTCACGGCATTCATCGCCGCGAAGGACCGCGCTTATGACGAGGGGACCGAAGAGGCGTTCTGGGCGGCGACCGGATACGACGACGTCATCATCACCACCCAGATCGACTGGGCGATCGACGATCCGACCGACTGGAAGTACAACGCCCATCCCGAGGCGTGGAGCGGAAGATACGGCTTCGGCAATATCAGAGTCGGAACGGACGAGGAATACGAAGACCGGTGCGTCGTCAGCGAATGGGATATCGTCGACGACGGCTGGGTCGGCTCCGAGACGACGCGCGAGGAATGGGTCTTACGCGGCTGGGGCTACGATTACGAGGAATGGGCCGACGACTCGGCGTGGGTCGGAGACGGCGAATACAAACCGGGTATCCGCGACGAGCTGAAGGACGGGCAGTACGAGCTCACCGACGAGGGACTCGTGATCGACTGGGAAGAGCACACCGCGTACGTGCGCGTGAGATACGTCGTCATCGGACAATATTGGAACGACGAAGGAATGTTCGAGGACTTTTACTATTCCGACTGGTCCGATCCCGCCTCCTACGGAAAGGACGCCGTCAGGTGGGAGCCGCCGACGGAGGACGACGTTCCCGTTCCCGTTATTTCGAATTTCCGTATGACGGACGAGGAGTTCAACGACTGGCCCGTTATCGCCTACACGCTCGACGTGCCTGAAGATTTCCTCACGCTCGTCTCCGAGGTTACCGGCCACGGCGGGTACGCATACGTCGAGACATTCTGCCGCGAGCTCGGCACGGACGGCGAGTGGATCTCCCTTCAGGGCGACAACACGATCCGCTCGGGCGAGAACAAGTGGGATCTCATATCGCTCTCAGGCACGGTCGAGATGACGGAGTACACGTCGCTCGAGCTGAAGGCGCGCTACGTCGTCGTCGTTTACCTCAACGAGCCCGACAGAGAATACGATTACACGATAGAGTCGGGATTTTCGGATATTCTGACCTTCAAGGGCAAGGATGTGCCCGTAGTCCACAACCACGTCTGGGGCGAGCTTATCGTGGATACGGAGCCGACATGCACAGCCGAAGGGACGGGCCACTATATCTGTGAGATCTGCGGAGAACGTGAAGATACGACGGTTCCCGCGAACGGCCATACGTGGGGCGATATGACGGTCGCCGTTCCTCCGACCTGCACGGAGGAGGGCGTCGGCTCTCACACCTGCACCGTCTGCGGGGTGACCGAAAACGCGGCGACGATAAATCCTCTCGGCCACGACTGGGGCGACCTTATCACCGAGATCGAACCGACCTGTACCGATGACGGCAAGGGTCACTTCGTATGTCAGCGCTGCGGCGCGGTCGAGGAAAACTACGTCATTACCGCGCTCGGCCACGAGTGGGGCGAGGAGGTCGTCTCCGTTCAGCCGACGTGTCTCGACAAAGGACAGAAAGTGAAATACTGCACCCGTTGCGGCGATGCCACCGAGACCGAAAAGATCCCCGCGCTCGGCCACGACTGGGGCGAATGGACGACCCGCACCGAGCCGACCTGCACCGAGGACGGGCTCGAGTTCTCGACCTGCACGCGCTGCGAGGCTGAGAGGACGCAGGGTATAAGAAAGCTCGGTCACGACTATAAGATAACCGAAGTCGACGAGACCTGCACGGAGCAGGGCTACACTCTCCACAAATGCTCCCGCTGCGAGGACGAATTCAAGGACAACTACCGCGACGCTCTCGGCCACGACTGGGACGAGGGCAAGGTGACGAAGGCGCCGACGCTCGAGGAAGAAGGCGTTCTGACGCACACCTGCAAGAGATGCGGCGAAACGTACGACGAGAGGATGATGAAGCTCCTCTCGAACACCGCGGAAATATTCAACGACGTCTCGACGGACGACTGGTTCGTCAACTACGTCGATTACGCGTACTCCTACGGACTGATGAACGGCGTGTCGGCGAAGAGCTTTGATCCCGAGGGTACGATGACCCGTGCGATGCTCGTCACCGTTCTGTGGCGCATCGAGGGCAAGCCCGCGCCCAAAGGCCCGTCTCCGTTCAAGGATTTGACTGAGGACTGGTACCGCGACGCCGTTTCTTGGGCGTACGACAACGAGATCGTCAAGGGCATGAGCGCGACGACGTTCGAGCCGAACAGCCCGCTGACCCGCGAGCAGATAGCGGCGATCATCTACCGTTATTCCTCGTTCAAGGGGAACGACGTCAGCAAGACGACCGACATCACGAAATATCCCGATTACAAGACGGTAAGCGACTGGGCGGTCACGAATATGAAGTGGGCGGTCGCCGAAGGGCTGATCACCGGATCGCGCGAGGGCGGACGTGATTACCTTGCGCCGCAGGCGAACGCCACGCGCGCGCAGGTCGCCGCGATCCTTATGAGGTATCTCGAAAGATAAAAGAGAAAACAGCGCGGAGCGATCAGCTCCGCGCTATTTTTTTAATGGACAATTGACAATTGACAATGGACAATGACAAGGACGCCGCGGGCGTAAGAAAGCGGTTACTTCATCATCGCCGCCCGTAGGGAGGCATCCCCAGATGCCTCCGTGAAAGAAATGCGGTATCTGAAGACGGAGCGATCAGGGGATCGCTCCCTACGGGTAAAGCGTTTCTTCATTGACACCGCCCGTAGGGAGGCATCCCCAGATACCTCCGTGATTATCATTTCGGGATCTTCATCCCGAAGACCCGTAGGGAGGCATGCCCACATGCCTCCGCGATTATCATCTCGGGATCTTTATTCGTATGCCGTCCGTGAAAGGTATGCGGTATCTGAAGACGGAGCGATCAGGGGATCGCTCCCTACGGGTAAAGCGTTTCTTCATTGACACCGCTTGTCAAATCACGTATTCATCCTCCTGCCATTTTGCGGGGTTTTCAATAATGTAATTCCATTTGACGAGATAATCTTCTTTGTCACGGATTACGTGATCGTAAAAATATCTTTGCCAGATGGGATGACCTATCTTTTTTGTTGTAAGTCCTTTGAAAGACCGGATATCGTTTGAAACGGGTTTGCCATTGGTTTTGTGAATGATCATATGAACGTGGTTAGGCATAATAACATATTTGTCAATGCCGTTCATAGATTCGAGATATGATTCTGCTATCTTTCCGTATTCTGTGAGGCATACTTCGCTTGAACCGTACGGCTTTTGCCTTATTTCCGATAGGATCGGCTTTCTGTCTTGAGTGCAGACCGTTATGAAATAGAATCCCTCGGTGGAATAATCGTAATTCCTCAGGCGAGGCCATTTTCTGTCGGGAGAGTCGTTCATAATAATACCTCTGAGAAGATTTTTTCCATTAAGAAACCTAAGGGATAATCACGGATGGCATACCTCTTTGCCGGTAAGGCAAAAAGAGGGATGCCTCCCTGCGGAGGTCGGGATGAAGAAACCGAAAGGATACACACGGCGGTCGAAATGCAATAATCGGAAACCCGCCCGCGGTCATCCGCGGGCGGGTTTGTTTTTATCCGTTCGGGTTCTCGTGGTACGCCTTAGCCGCGAGGTAGTAGCGGTACAGCGCGGTCACTGCGAAGCGCGCCGCGGCGTCGTTCGACGTTTCCAGCACGGCGTACGCGTACGACAGCGGGGACACATCGATCCTGGCTTCGCCGTCTCCCGCCAGCACGTGGATCGCCCGGGCTTCGTCCAGTTTGTACGCGGGGAGCGGTTCGACCTCGATCAGATAACGTCCGTTTTCCTGCCTTACGCAGTTGAGCTCATCAAAAGCGTTTTGCGTCGTTGCCTCCCCGTCGAATCCGTCCTCGCACGTCAGCCAGATGCGCAACGACGTTTCCGAATCAAGGGCGAGCGAGAGACCGGCGCCGGTGAACGGGGAACCTTCGCCGCGGCTGAAATAGGGGGTGCAGACCTCAAGTCCTTCCTTGGCCGCGTCGGCGTCGGCATTCGTGAATACGTTTACCGCGTACATCTCTTCGTGATCGACCCCGAGCGCCCAGTCGCGGATCGGATCGAAATAAAGCTGAACGTAGTGACCGTAGTCCGCGATCGCACGGACAAGCGCGACGGCGTTGCCCGGGAATTCGTCCGTATTTTCGAGAACGTAATCAACGTAATCCTTCACCGAGTAGGTGACCGTCGTCTGCCCTCCGCCCGGCCAGCAGAGCGTCGCCTCGATCCCGTCCGCCATCTCGACCGAGTTGACGAAACAGGTGAATCCGTAGTACCCGTTGCCTTCCGGGTCGGTGCATGACGCGTCGAACGTATCCGTGAAGGTCTTTCCGTTCACGGAGAACACAACGGCGACGTCCTTGCGTTCATCCGCTGCGAGTCCCGACAGATCCGCGTAGAAGTTCACGCCGATCTGACCCGTCAGCAGAAGGGTGCAGGTCTTGAATTCCGGCGGGTTTACCGGTTCAAAAATTGCCGTCACGGTCACGGGGCAGGCGGGCATTTTGAATTTGTTCTGTGAACTGATCTCTATGTCCTCGGGGTACGTCTGCCATCCCTTGAATTCGTATCCGTCGCTTGGCGTCGCGGTGAGCTTGATCGTACATCCCGTCACCACAGGCTGGTCATCATTATACGTCACGTTGCCCCTTCCGGCAACGTTCGGTTTTACGGTGAGTTCCTGCGGGTCTCTCGAGAAGACCGCGGTGTAGATCTTATGGTCGATACTTCCGGGCTCGTAGGGATTATCCTTCGGCCAGACCGTCCCTACCGGTACCGCGCCGTATTCGTCGTCGGCGTATTCCCAATGATCGAACGTGTATCCCGGATTTGCCGTCGCCGTGAATGCCCCGGTCTCGGGATCGAACTCCGCGGTCCCCGCCCCGGCGGGTCTGACGTTCAGCGAGAGCTGCTGCCACTCCGCCCGGACGGTGACGTCAGACGTAAGACCGGTCAGGAGTGAGCCCGGTCTGAGATACTTGACCGTAGCAGATCCGTCGCCGTTGTCATATTCGGCACACCAGCGCAGGAACACGCATCCCGCCGGCGGGGTGAAACCGCATTCCGGCAGTCTGTACTTGCCCTCGGATTCGAAATACGAATCGTTCTCCATGGTCCCGGAGCCGCCGTTCGCGACGAAATAGACGTTATATGTCGACTCCAGATTGAATTGTGCAATATAATCCGTAGATCCCGTGATCGGTCCGGGCTCGGGACCCCAGCCGGCGAAGCAGTATCTGTACCTCTGCGTCCCGCCCGGCCTCAGGGGCGTCGGACCCGAATAGACAGGCGTCGTTCCCGTGGGGAAAAGACCGCTCTCAAGCAGCGAGAAGTCGTAGTTGTAAAACGAGGCGCGAAATCCCGGTACCACGGAGATACGGAAAGTCTTCGGTTCGCTTGCGTAATCCGTTTCGTACTGTCCGTTCCGCTGCTCGTTGAACACCTTGAGGATGATCTCGTCCCCGGGCAGATCAGCCGGAAGGTCAAACGACGCGAAACCGTTCCCCAGCGAT
>JAFWPR010000117.1 GCA_017545225.1 Clostridia bacterium | reverse complement strand
CCTGCTGGGAAATCACCAGCCTGTGTTCATTCCTGCTTATCGGCTACACACAGACGGAACAGCGGCGGTTTCTTAATTATCCGCCAGAACACTCCGACGCCGCCTGACGTCACCCACGTCAGCACGCCGAGCGCCGCGCCGACGGCACAGAAAACGATAAGAGCGACCTTGATATTTTTGATGCAGTAAAGCTCGCTTTTCAGTCTTTTGAACATAAAGATCACCTCATAGAAAAGTATGAGGCGATCTTATTCTCTATTCCTTTATCCGTCGGCTTTGCGCCATCCGTCGAGTTCGCCGCGCTCCATCGCCCCGATGACCGAGTCGTAAAGACCGCGGTACTCTTTGTCAAGGGCATGAAGCGTCTTTTTCATCCGCTCGCGCTCCGTCTCGCCGTCCGCGGGACAGATCTTCTCCGCGACGGGAAGGGAAAGGGCTCGGCAGAGCGGACCGATCTCCCGCTCGCGCATATATATCAGCGGTCTTATCAGCCTGATCCTTTCGTATTCGGTCACCGGAGAGAAACACCCTAAATTCCCGCCGATGAGCAGGTTCATCATAAACGTTTCCGCCGCGTCGTCCGCGTGATGACCGAGCGCAAGGACGCCGCATCCGAGTTTTTCCGCCTCGTCGTTCAGAGCTCCGCGCCTCATACGCGCGCAGAGACTGCACGGCCTATCTTCTCCGCGCGCCTCGAAAACGATCCGTGCGATCTTCGTTTTGACGACGGTAAGCGGTACGCCCAGTCCGTCGCACAGCGCGCTGATCGACGACGGATCGAAAGTCCCGCCGCCGACGTCCTCGAACGACGGGTCTACGCTGATCGCCTCGAGTTCAAACGAAAAAGCGTCGAACCGCCGCAGTTCCGAGAGCAGTTTCAGAAGGACGATCGAGTCCTTTCCGCCCGAGACCCCGACGGCGATCCGGTCGCCCGGTTTTATCATCCCGTAGTTTTCCACGGCGCGGCGCATAACGCTCAGCGCGGTCTGAATGTTTTTCATAAATCGCTCCGGTGTGTCAATCGGCTCGCCGCCGAATAGAATGATATCGTGATCAGATATAAGGAGAAAAAAGATGGCGGAAAAGATATACATAGACCAGGGGCACAACCCGCAGAATCCGAATTCGGGCGCGGAGGGCAACGGCTTGCGCGAGCAGGATCTCGTATATACTATCGGCGTGCGTCTCTCCGAGATACTCAGGGCGGGCGGACTTACGACGCGTCTGTCGCGTCCGTCGCCGACGACTCAGCTCGGCACGTCCGTCGCGACGTCGCTCGCGGCGCGCGTCAACGACGCCAACTCGTGGGGCGCCGACTATTTCATCAGTCTGCACACAAACGCTTCGAGCGTCACGACGGCGAGCGGGTCGGAGTGCTTCGTCTACAGCGAGGGCAGCCCCGCCTACGTGCTCGCAGAGAATGTCGCCTTTCAGCTCAACGCAGCCACGGGTCTGCGCGACAGAGGTGTCTTCACGCGCCCGTCCCTCTACGTATTGAGAAGGACGGCTATGCCCGCCGTCCTGGTTGAACTCGGTTTTATTACGAATCCGTTCGACGCGGAACTCATGCGTTCTTCCCCGGAAGTCTTCGCCGCCGGAGTCGCGAACGGTTTGTTCGCGTATCTCGGCCTGCTATGAATCTTCCCCCAGAAGATCGGGCCGCCGTTCCTTCGTGATCTCAACTGACTTTTCATGCCGCCAATCGTCGATGTTTTTGTGGTGGCCGCTGAGCAGCACTTCCGGTACTTCCATCCCGTGAAAGACGGGCGGGCGGGTGTACTGCGGGTATTCGAGCAGACCGTCGGTCAGCGATTCCGCCTCGAAACACTCGGGATCCGAGAGAACGCCGGGGCAGAGCCGTCCGACGGCGTCCGCGAGGATGCACGCCGGTATCTCGCCTCCCGTGAGGACGTAGTCGCCGATCGAGATCTCCTCGTCGATTATCTCGTCGATTATCCGCTGGTCGATCCCCTCGTAGTGACCGCAGAGGATGATGATCTGTCCGTATCCCGAGAGCCGCTTCGCGTCCTCCTGACGGAGAAGCTTGCCTCGCGGGCTCATATAGACCGTGCGGATCATCTCGCGGGGCAGGCTTTCGGGATCTTCGACAATTGCCGAATAACAGTTGTAGATCGGCGGGGCTGCCATGAGCATCCCCTTGCCGCCGCCGTAAGGCGTGTCGTCTACCCGTCTGTTCTTATCTTCCGAATAGTCCCTTATATTGTGGGTCCTGACGTCGAGCGCACCGCTCTTTCTCGCTCTCCCGATGATGCTCTCGGACAGAACGCAGTCGACGAACTCGGGAAAGAGGGTCATCACGTCAATTCTCATTTTTGCCTCCCTCTTCGGGAACCATCCCGTCGATTAGGTGAACGTATATTCCCGAGCCGTCCCCTTCGGGGACGACTTTTTTTATGAATTCAGGCACGCCGGGGATCATAAACTCGTCTCCCGCGTCCGTTTTTACGACGTAAAGATGCTGTATCCGCTCGGTCAGTACCTCGGATAGCGTCCCGACCGTCCTTCCGGTTTCTTCGTCGATCACGGGAAGACCGATAACGTCCGCGATGAAATAATCGCCCTTTTTGAGCTTGAACGATCTCCGATCGGCGTAAAAAACGGTCCCCTTCATCGTGATGGCGGTATCAAGGTCGTCTATCCCTTCGACCGAAGCGACGAGGAGTCCCTTGTGTATGAAACCGCCCTTGACGTCCCACTCGCGCCACGACCCGTCTTTGTTTTCCGTATAGTATTTTTTGACTTTGGCGAGCGCCTCGGGCGAATCGGCGAGCGAGACGAGTTTCATCATCCCGCGGACGCCGTGCGTCCCGACGACGCGCGCGCATTCGAGGTACTGTCTCATACGCGCCGCCCTCCTTCTTTTTTTGATATTTTACCACATTACCGCGCCGTAAGCAAGCGGATAGAAAAGCCTCGGAAAACAAAAAATACGCAGGCGGTTGCTAAATTTTCCGATTTAGTATATAATATTTGCGGCGATCATTCGCCGGTGAGTTCGAAACCATCCTCACCCGGGAAGACTCGATCTTCCCGAAATCAAAACTAAGGAGAAAAAAGAATATGAGGAAAGAAGTCCGTTTTATCACGACGGGCGCGATAATCGCCGCCCTTTACGCCGCGCTCACGATGGTGCTGTGGGAGATCTCCTCCGCGGGGATCCAGTTCCGTCTGTCCGAGGCGCTTTGTATTTTGCCCGCGTTTACTCCCGCGGCGATACCGGGGCTCACGATAGGGTGCGCTATCGCCAATCTTGCGGGCGGAACGTGGATCGACGTAGTCTTCGGTTCAATGGCGACGCTTCTCGCGTCGATTTGTACGTATTTCATCGGCAGAGCGTTTCGCGTCGGGCAAACGGATAAAGTAAAACTGCCCGCGGCGCTCCTTTGCCCGCTTCCGCCCGTTCTCTTCAACGCGGCGATCATCCCGTTCGTTCTGTATTACGGATACGGTATAACGTCGGCGTTCGGAGTGGAAGGCGCGGTCCCGGTCCTTCTGATCCATGCGGCGACGGTCGGACTGGGCGAGGCGGCGGTGTGCTACGTGCTCGGCATTCCGCTGATGGACGCGGTGAACAGGCTCAGAAAAAAGATGAACATATGAAAAAGGGCGGCTTGCATCTGCAAGCCGCCGTTCTTTATTTAGCTGCGTATTCTTCAAGGCAGATCCCCTGTTCGGTGATAGCGTACGCCGCCGCGCGTCCCACGTATCTGAAGTGCCACGGCTCGAACCTGACCCCGGTTATATCTGTTTTTCCTTCGGGGTAACGGATAATAAAGCCGAACTTCCATGCGTTCTCTTTGAGCCACGCGTACGCTTCGGTCGATGCGAACGATTCGTCCGCGTATCCGAGGTTGTGCATCTCGACCGCGAGACCCGTCTGATAGTCGCTCGTTCCGGGACGGGGCGAGTACGTTGTGACGATCTCTTCAGCCTGTTCTCGCGGCAGCGACGGATCGGCGGAGAGCTGATCAGCGACGAATCTCTCGAATTGAGCGTTCTGCTCCGCGTACGATACGTATCCGGTCGTAACGTTCACGTCGGAAAAGCCCATCGAGTTCATCTCCGTAAAGAGCGCCTCGAGCGCCTTCTCTGCGTAAAGTCTCATTTTCTGCGTCGCGCGCCCGTCCTGGCGCGTCATTCCGACGTCGGTGAGGTCTTCCGGAACGTACGCCGCGCTCAGCGGGTTGGCAGCGTTCACTAAAACGAGGTATTCGGGCGCGTCGGGCGGATTCATATACGTTTCGTAAGAGGACAGATCGTTGATGAATTCGGGTACGGGGACGGAGATCGTGTCACCCGGACGGAATCCGTCGAGCGGCGTCTGATCTTTCAGTTTAAGTGAAACGGGGAGATAGACAGGCTTGTTCTTCCCCGACAGCTCTTCGTCCTCGATCCGAGAGACCGATACGGTGTTTTTAGATCTGTTATAAACGGAATTCAGCCCGTCGATGAACTCGCTGACGAAACTGAACGGCACCCACATCTTTTCCCCTGCGACGCGGCAGTCCGCCTCGGCAGTGATCCTGTGAGAGCCGACGTAGATCGTCCTCGATTTATCGCGGAACGTCACTTTTTCCTCGTCCCCGGTCCCGGTGCTGTCTTTCTTTTCGTCCCATTTCGGGATGATGAAAGTCATCTCGTCTGCTTTGCCCGTGACCGCCATCGAGAGGTAGTCGCTAACGTCGTTGAAACAGATATACAGCACGCCGTCCCTGAACGCGTTCGATGCTGACTCTTTTCTGATAGTTTTTCCTCCGAACTGATACGATACGTCGGACGATTTCGGGGCGTCGGGCGACCGGGTGAAGAACAAAGCGAATGCGCCTGCAGAGATCGCTGCGAGGATGACGAATATCACCGATCCGACGAGAAGTCTTCCGAAAAAGTGTTTCCGCCTGACTTTACGTTCGGCTTTTCGCCTGACCTTCATTTTTTCTTTGAGAGCGCGTTTTTCTGCGCGGAGCCTCTCTTCTCTGATCTCTGCTTCGCGCCGCCTTCTCTCGTGCTCGGCGCGCCGTCTCTCGGCTCTCAGTTCGTCGAGACGCGCCTGACTCTCCGCTCGCCGTCTCTCCGCTTCGCGGGCTCTGTTTTTCGCTTCGCGTTCTGCTTCTTTTACCCGTCTGCGGTCGTCGTACTCCGCCGAACGTCCGTAATACGCTTGCTGACGCTGTACCTGTCTCTGCTGTACCTGTCTCTGCTGCGCCTGCCTTTGTTGTGCCGGCCTTTGCTGCGCGGGTCTCTGCGGAACCTGCCTTTGTTGAGTCGGCATCTGCTGAATCGGTCTT
>JAFWPR010000116.1 GCA_017545225.1 Clostridia bacterium | reverse complement strand
TCAAAAGACATTTTACCGGCACACCGGAAAACAGATATGAACAGGAACATGATTTCTACGTTCATTCAAGAGTCAACCAGTATTTGCTGAAAGGCGTCTGCGGCGATCGTGACGACGGTTACAGCGTAATAACGAATATCGGAGACGACGGATTTGATTTCTACATTGCGCAGCAGCTTGATGAATGGTGGACGGAAAACCTCGCAAAAGGTTTAGGATATGACGAGAAAGCCAAGGAATTTGAAAAGATCGTCGTTCCGAAACAGTTGTTCGTGATCTGCGAGACCGAGAGGATGCGGTACCCTACTAACGCCATTACGGAACTTCGCCGAAAAATGGTAAGCGAGTGGCTGCCGTCGTCCGGATATCAGCTTGCAGACGCCCCGGAAATCGCAGTGACACATTGGTACTATAAAAACGGTGATGAAACTATAAGTCAGTCCAGATATATCGAGTTGTGGCTGCCGATAGAGAAAGCGTAGTTCAAGTGTTTTTGCCGCCGGAATTTCCGGCGGCAAAAACTTTTCGGCAAACTGAACCTTTTCGGGTTTATCTCCGACTATATAAGTGAAACCGGTTTCACATCCAGAAGAAAGCGAGGTGATTGTGGTGGATGATTTTGACAAGTTGCTTCAAAAAGAAATGCCGGTGCTCGAGCGTTTCGTTAGATTCCGGATCGGAAACGCGCACGACGCAGATGACGTATTGCAGGAGACCTATATAGCAGCGTTCAATGGCTTTGGCGGACTGAAAGATGAAAGTCTGTTCAAGCCGTGGCTATTGGGCATCGCGCGGCACAAATGCAACGACTATTTCAGAGAGAAAGCAAAATCTTTGGAAATACCGATCGACGAGTTGCGCGGAACCGCGCTTTCTTACGGCGTGCGGGGTATAACGACCGTATCCGCTGTGCGGGAAACGCTCGATCTGCTTGGCGACAAAGATAAGCAGATACTGTATCTGTATTACTTCAAAGAGTTACAGCAGGAAGAGATCGCAAAGCGACTTTCGCTCCCTCTTGGGACGGTCAAAAGCCGCCTCTACAACGCCAAGCAAAGATTCAAGGAGAACTATCCTTATAAACCGAAAGGAGAAAAACTTATGCTTACTAAAATGCCGAAAACCCTGCCGGAATATACGATCACGCCGGCAGATCAGCCCCCGTTCTCCGTGAAATGGGAGGAGATCATGGGCTGGTTTATTGTGCCGAAAATCGGCGAAAGGCTCGAATGGGCAATGTATGATTTTCCAGATAGGAAACGCACGGAATTTATGCTTGAGGAAGCAGTCGCTCGCGCCGAGGTGCATGGGATCGAAGGCGTGGAGATCCTTGCGAAGGAATACGAACCCATGGAGAATAACCGGATCGACGACCGAAATTTCAACGAACGCCGTCTGGTAGCGCAGATTACGGACAGCCACTGCCGTATCTTGGCGGAAAGCCACGAGAGCGGCGGAGTGAAACGTTACTACACATTTCTCGACGGCGACACCTTCCTTGATAATTGGGGGTTCGGAGAAGATAACTGCGGCAATGAAACGCATATATCGCAAAAGGGTGATATCACCCGAAACGGGAGTACCGTAATAACGAAGGACAAAACGTTCCTGCTGGATGTCGTGGGGCGGTATACCGTTACGATCAACGGGAAAAAGTATGATACAATCTGCGTGATGGACGTGGCAAATTACTGCGGCGAAGGTGTCGTCACGGAGCAGTATTTGAACGCCGAAGGCCGTACGATTCTCTGGCGGCGTTTCAACGTCAACGACTGGAGATTTACCCGTTACCAAAAGCTTTGGACGGAAATGTTTCCAGAAAACGAAACTCTGACCGTAAATGGTGAAACCTACGTGCATTGGTACGACTGTATCACCGACTATATTCTTTAATATACGAGGCGGGGATCGCTCCCCGCCTCGCGTTTTATTGGTTTATCAGCTCATGTCAGACGATCTCGTCGGCACGGTTGCGAATCGACTTCATCCGCTGAACATATCCAAGCTGATCTCGCCTTTTTAACGCCTCGTCAACACCCTAGTCCTTTGCTATTTGATTTACAAGCTGAAAGAGCATTTTCTCAGTTTGTTCGTTATAACGACTTAACGCATCGTATATAGTTTAATAATTGACAACGCATACCATATCTGGTAGAATAACGCTGTGAGGGGACGCTTCGTGCGCTTCCCGCTTTTCTGAATAACGACGAGGAAAGAACGAGGTAAAATAATATGATCATAACCAAACCTCCGATGGGTTGGAACACGCGGAACGTTTCCCGAGATAACTTCTCCGAGTCGCTTATCCGTGAAACCGCGGATATTATGGTATCCGGCGGTTTGCGCGACGCGGGATACGAGTACGTAGTCATCGACGACGGGTTCGCTTTGAGAGAAAGAGGTACGGACGGAAGACTCGTTCCGGATCCGGAGAAATTCCCTTTCGGAATGAAGGCTCTCGCAGACTACGTCCACTCGAAAGGTCTCAAATTCGGTATATCCTGCCGCGCGGATAACTGCGACGGGGACCCCGCGGGCTTTGATAAGGCGTCCCTTGACGCGGAAACTTTCGCTGGATGGGGTGCGGATTACCTGAAATACGATTTTTGTAATATTCCTACTCCCGACGACCTGAGGATCGCGTATACACGAATAAAAACAGCGCTTCAGGCGACCGGACGCGATATCGTTTTCTCCGCTTGCAGCGCGGGGAGAACCGACTCCGGGCTGTGGGCACGCTCCGCGGGAGCGGATCTCTTTCGCTGCGGCGAATGCGGTACGGAGACGACGCCTTCCGACGCAGAGATAGTAAGATACGAAAATGAAACGATCCGCTATTCCGCACCGGGCTGTTTCAACGATACTGATACGCGCGCCTTCGGCACGAAAGCCGATGAAAATGTTTCAGATCCGGAACTCTGCGGAGACGTTGAATTTAAGTCCCGTTTCGCGCTACGGTGTCTCAACTCACAGCCTCTGATGATCTCCTCGGATCTCAGAGGTCTTCGTCCGGAGATCCTTGATCTGCTTAAAAACCCCGGGCTGATAAGGATCGATCAGGATGCAGAATGCCGCCCGCCTATGTACGCGAGTATCAAGGGCGACATTTGTCCGACGTTCTTCAAGCATTTGTCGGATCATCAGTTCGCGGTCGGTTTCTTCAACCTGTCCGACGGAAACGGATCCGCCGATTTCCGCACGTGGGACATCGGTCTGACCATCAACGCGGGTTTCGGAATGATGCTCCGCGACGTATTCACGGGAGAGACTATGGGACCGATCAACGATTTCGTCAGTCTGGAACTCGCCCCGCACGACTGCCGCGTATTTATCGGCGAATGGGTCGATATGTGACCGCGCCTTGATCAAGAGAAAGGAAGGAATAATATGTCAGTCAAAACTCCTCCCATGGGTTGGAACACCTGGAACACGTTCGGTGAGAATATAAGCGAATCCCTTATAATGGAAACGTGCGACGCAATGATCGAAAAGGGACTGCGCGACGCAGGATATCGGTACGTAGTGATCGACGACTGCTGGTCGGAGAGAACACGCGATGCAGAGGGGAAACTCAAAGCCGATCCCCGCAAATTCCCGCACGGTATCAAGTATCTTTCCGATTACGTCCACTCAAAGGGAATGAAGCTCGGAATATACTCGTGCTGCGGACCGAAAACATGCATGGGATATCCCGGTTCGCTCGACCGTGAGTACACCGACGCCAAATTCTTCGCGGAGAACGACGTTGATTATCTGAAATACGACTGGTGCTACCATCCCCGCAATTTAGAAGGCAAAACGCTTTACAACAGAATGAAGATGGCGCTTAACGCGACCGGGCACGATATCGTCTTCTCCGTGTGCAACTGGGGTCAGGACGGCCTTTTCGAATGGATCCGTTCCGTCGGCGGAGATCTTTACAGATCGACGGGAGACATCAGCGACAACTTCACGTCGGTGAAGACTATCTTTCAGAGTCAGATCGATAATCTTTCCCTCTCTGGCCCGAACTGCTTCAACGATCTCGATATGCTCGTCTGCGGGATGAACGGGGTCGGCAACGTATCGGCGGGCGGATGTTCTTTTGACGAGTATAAAACGCACTTTTCTCTCTGGTGCATGGCGCAGAGTCCGCTTATGATCGGATGCGACGTCAGAACGCTCGACGATGAAATGCTCGCGCTTCTCAAAAATCCCGATCTGATAGCGATAAATCAGGACCGGGCGGTCCGACCGATCGTGCAGTGTAATGATTCGGTAGACGACGGCTTTTCGTACGCGAAAATGCTTGAAAACGGCGATTTCGCTTTCGCACTTACGAACTACGGCGACGAGGTCCGAACCATCCGTGCGCGCTTTGCCGAGATCGGTCTTGCTTTGGGCGGAGAATGGGGATTCCGTCTCAGAGATTGCGACACGGGAGAAGAGGTCGGAAAAACCTTTACCGACGGTTTTTCCGCCGAGGTCGGACCGCACTGTACCCGCGTATTCAGAGGCAAACCGGTCAAAACAATTTGATAGCGTCAAAATATTGTTTTTTGATTGACAATAAACACAAGATATGGTAGAATACCGATGATGCGGGAGGCGCCTTTCGTGCGTCTCCCCTTTTTCGAAAAATCAACAAGGAAAGGATGAAAACATGATCATCAACAAACCGCCAATGGGTTGGAACTCATGGAACACCTTCGCGTGGTCGATAAACGATCAGCTCATCCGCGAGACCGCGGACGTTATGGTGTCCTCGGGTCTGCGCGACGCCGGTTACGAATACGTCGTGATCGACGACTGCTACGCGCTCCGCGACAGAGGTCCTGACGGAAGGATCGTTCCCGACCCCGACAAGTTCCCTCACGGGATGAAATCGCTCGCCGACTATATCCACTCGAAGGGACTCAAATTCGGTATGTACTCCTGCGCCGGTATCATGACCTGCGCGCAGTACCCGTCGAGTTTTGACAAGGAATTCCTCGACGCTCAGACGTTCGCGGACTGGGGCGTCGATTATCTGAAATACGATTTCTGCAACTTCCCGAAGACCGCCGACCCGAGAATGGCGTATGCCCGTATGAGCATGGCGCTCAAAGCGACCGGACGCGACATCGTTTTCTCGGCGTGCAACTGGGGCGAATTTGAAGTCGAAAAGTGGATCCGTTCCACCGGCGCTCATCTCTACCGTTCGACCGGAGACATCGGGGAAAGATTCTCCGCAGTTATCAACATTTGCCAGTCTCAGGACAAGAAGATCCGCTACTCCGCTCCGGGCTGCTACAACGACATGGATATGCTCATCGTCGGTATGGACGGAATCGGGAACGTCGGTCACCCGGGTCTCTGCGGCGATACCGAGTATAAAACGCACTTCGCTCTGTGGTGCCTGAACGGTCAGCCGCTTATGATGGGATCCGACCTTCGCAGGCTCCGTCCCGAAATGCTCGCTCTTCTGACGAATAAGGATCTGCTCAGGATCGATCAGGACGAAGAATGCCGCCCCCCGATCGTCACGGGACCGCCGTGGTGCAACAGACCGTGCTATTTCAAGCATCTTTCCGACAGACAGTTCGTTCTCGCTTTCTTCAATCTGGAAGACGAGGAGGGTTCCTCGGACTTCCGTCCGTGGGACATCGGATTCCCCACTACCGCGGGATTCGGAATGAGTCTGCGCGAGGTCTTCACCGGCGAGGTGAAGGGACCGATCAACGACTATATAAGCGTTGATCTCGCTCCCCACGACTGCAGCGTATTCATCGGCGAATGGGTCGCGTTGTGATCGCCGTCAATGACAAAAGAAAGGAAGTAAAGATATGATAGTCAGAACACCTCCGATGGGTTTCAACACCTGGAACACGTTCGGCGAGAAAATCAGCGAAGACCTCATTATCGAGACTTGCGACGCGATGGTCGAAAAGGGACTGCGAGACGCCGGGTACGAGTATATCGTTATCGACGACTGCTGGTCGCTCCGCGAGAGAGACGCCGAGGGACGGCTTCAGGCGGATCCCGCGAAATTCCCGCACGGGATAAAGTATCTCGCGGATTACATACACTCCAAAGGGATGAAGCTCGGTATGTACTCTTGCGTCGGACCGCTGACCTGCGCCGGATATCCCGGATCGCTCGACCACGAATTCATCGACGCGAAATTCTTTGCCGATAACGGCGTCGACTACCTGAAATACGACTATTGCTACCATCCTCTGAATATCGAAGGACGCACCCTGTACAACAGGATGAAAATGGCCCTCAACGCCACCGGACGCGATATCGTATTCTCGCTCTGCAACTGGGGCGACGACAATCTTCTCGAGTGGGCGCGCGCCGTAGGCGGAGACCTCTACCGTTCTACCGGAGATATCTGCGACAGTTTTCAGTCGATCATGGACATATTCAAAAGTCAGGTCGACAACTTCGCCCTCTCCGGACCTAACTGCTTCAACGACATGGACATGCTTGTCTGCGGTATGAACAACGTAGGCAACGTTTCCGCCGGAGGATGCACGTTCGACGAGTATAAGACTCACTTCTGTCTGTGGTGCATGGCTCAGAGCCCGCTTATGATCGGCTGCGACGTAAGATCTGTCGACGACGAGATGCTCGCGCTTCTCAAGAATCCCGAGCTGATCGCGATCAACCAGGATCCCGGCGTCCGCCCGATCATTTCCGCACCTCTGTACGACGGAGACAGATGTCCCGCATACGCCAAGCATCTTGAAAACGGCGAATACGCGTTCTCGCTTACCAACCTCGGCGACGAAGAAGAGACCGTGTTCCTCATGCTCGCGGACATCGGCCTGCCTCTTAACGGAGAGTGGGGATTCAAGCT
>JAFWPR010000115.1 GCA_017545225.1 Clostridia bacterium | reverse complement strand
CGTTTGCCCAGTCGCTCACTTTTTCGTCGTCGGCGAACGGGGAAAGATCCGCTCTTTCGGGAACGGATACGGGCGCGGAAGACGAGAAGCGGAACAGCATCGTTGCGAGTTGTTCGCGGGTGATATATTCGTCCGGGCCGAACGTCGTTTCCGTGAGGCCTTTGACGACTCCCGTCTCCTTCGCCCACGCTACGGCGTCCGTATACCATTCACCCGCGGGGACGTCTGTAAATCCGCTCGGAGCGGCCGGTGCGGGGGACCCCTCGCGCCGCCACATGACGGTCGCGACCATCGCGCGGGTCAGCGATCCCTCGGGATCGAACAGACCGCCGCCTATGCCGTTCATGTAGCCCTCTTTCACGGCGTAACCAATCGAGGAGGCGCTCCAGCGGCCGTCTTCAACGTCGGAAAACGCCGCCGCGGAAGAGGGAAGAGCCGCGGCGAGCGCCGCGGCGAACATAACGAGCACAAGAAGAAGAGAAAGCGGTTTTTTCATATTTTCTGCCTCCGCCGCATTATCAGTTGAAAAGAATTCCCGTGACCGATGCGAGCGAGCCGTCCCCGATCGGGGTGACGACGACGGTGTGATCCGCAGGCTCCTCGCCGGAGAATACCGTGTACGCGCCGTCGTAATCGTTTATCACCGTTTCGATCCCGTCGACGGACACGGCGACCCCCTGATTATCCTGAAGAGTAACGTAAACGTTCGTCGAACGGAACGTGAACTTCATTTCCGCGGAACCGTCCGCCGACTGCCACGCCTTTCCGTACTTGAAGATCCCGTCGGCGACGGTGAATCCCGCATTCTCATCCGGACCGTCTCTGCCGGGCAGAAGCGTCGTGACGTTCTCGTGCACGGCGGGCGTCAGCCTCTCCGGAAGCGGCTTTTTGACGAGGTCGTCCGCACTCGCGTCGGCGATATTATCTCTGATCATATCAAGTTCCCGGACCAGAGACAGCGCCATGAAGGAGTGGAACCACTCTCTCGGATGGACGCCGTCCCAGCCGAGTTCGACCGGGTACATCCACTTTTCGGCAAGCGCCAGATCCGCCGCGGCTCTGCAGTCGGCAACGGCGAGACCGTATCTGTCGGCGAGTTCTTTCATGAAGGCGCAGTTTTCGGGGTTTGCGACGCCTACCAGCAGTATCATCACCGCGGGATCGCCGTCAAGCGCCATAACGCGGCGCACGATATTTTCGAACGCCTCGCGGTTCTGATCGGTCGGGCCGTCGTTAGCGGCGAATTCGACGACGAACAGGTCCGGCTTGTGGATCAGAACGTTCGATTCGAGGCGGAACTGACCGTAATACGAACCGGTGCCGCCGATACCGGCGTTCACGTACGTCGCGTCGCACTGCGGGTACGTTTTCGCGATGCGGTTGAAAAACTGCTTGGCGTAGCAGTGAAGATCGCCGCCCGACGCCCGCGCCGTGATCGAACCGCCGATGAGGGCGACTGTCAGGGGGTCTCCGTTTTCCGCTTTTTCAAAGAATTTCGCGTATCTTGAAACGTCCCCCGTGGAATAAACCGAAGCGTCGACCATCGCCTCGAGCGCTCCGTCGGGCAGACCGGGTTCCCAGTCGTCCGGATCGATGATCTCCTCGCCGAGATGGCGCATGACCCAAAGACGAACGCCCTTGTACGGCGTCGTCTCCCCGGTGGAGAGATTCTTTATCGCGAGCCTCGCGACGCCCATGTTCGAGCTTTTTTCCTCGTTTCTGTTATTCATCACGACGTCGCCTGTAAAGCTGCAGTCGGTGTCGTTGACGAGGTTTTCGCGCCACGATTCTTCGAGCAGGATGACGTAAGTATCCGTGCTGAGTCCCATCTGGGGCAGAAGCTGATTCGAGAGGGAAGTGGAGGTCCCGGATCCTATGACCCTGTCGCGGAACGGAAGAGATATATCGACCATTCCTTCTCTGCCCGCCGCGTAACCTGTGACGTTCGCCATTCTGTCGTACATCGGATCGTTCTTCAGATAGCGCATTATCATCGTCGCGATCTCGGCTCTCGTCGCGGTGGCTTCGGGGGAGAACTCTCCCTTTTCGTTCCCGCCTACGATGCCTGCAAGGCGCATTTGCTCGACGGACGCCGCCGCCCATTCCGGGATCGCTTCGCCGTCGGTGAACCCGTCCGCT
>JAFWPR010000114.1 GCA_017545225.1 Clostridia bacterium | reverse complement strand
ACTGGAAAAGATCACAAGCGGAAAGATATTCATCAACGACGAGTTGTTTTTGCACCGCGAAAACAATCATACCGTAGAAAAGATAGCTCCCGAAAAGCAAAAAGAACTCCTCCTTCAAATGGGACTGGTGTTTCAGCAGTTCAACCTGTTCCCGCACAAGACCGCGCTCGAGAATATAATGCTCGCACCCGTTCTTGTCAGAAAACTTGATCCCGAGCAGGTCCGCCCGAAGGCGCTCGAACTTCTTGAACAGGTCGGCCTTTCGGATAAGGCGAACGAGTACCCGAGCCGCCTTTCGGGCGGCCAGAAACAGCGGGTCGCTATCGCCCGCGCCCTTGCAATGGAACCCAAGATCATGCTGTTTGACGAGCCCACTTCGGCGCTCGACCCCGAACTTGTCGGCGACGTGCTGGCGGTAATGAAGCAGCTTGCGGAAGCGGGTATGACTATGTTGGTCGTCACTCATGAAATGGGATTCGCCCGTGAGGTGGCGGATCGCGTCGTCTTCATGTGCGACGGAGTCCTCGCGGTGGACGCGCCGCCCGCAGAAGTTTTCGATCATCCGGAAAATGAACGTTTGAAATCGTTCCTCGGAAAAGTTCTGTAAAAAAAGAAGCCCGTGGGCTTCTTTTTTTTACGTTGTGATCAGTTGATAAAGTTTATTATCTTCTCACAATAATCCGGCGCCGTGTCGAAAGCCGCATGACCGAATCCTTCGTAGATATGTATTTTTGTCTTTTCGTTCTTCGGAAGCGCCGCAAAAATACGTTCGGCGGCGTCAGCGCCAAGGACCCTGTCGTCCCGCGCGCCGATCACGAAAACGGGGCAGAGCATGCGGCAAAGCTCGTTCGTGACGTCGAAACCGCGCGTTCCCCGTGCGAGGATCCCAAATCGCCGCAGATCTTCATCCGTGACCGTTTTTGCAACGGCGACGAGCGCGTCGCGGTATTTTTCAAATATGTCGGGCGGATAGATCCGTCTCCCGAAATCGATGTACAGGCCGACCCGGTCTCCTTCTTCCGAGAGACCGATCCAACGCTCGATAACGCTGAAACGCTCCTCGTCGACCCGCGCTGAGGCAGATCCGAGAATAAGCTTCCCGACAAGTTCAGGGCGTCTTACCGCGATCAGTTCTGCGATCATCCCGCCCTGCGACGCGCCGAAAAGGCAAACGTTCCTGAGGCCGAGCGCGTCCATCGCCTCGGCAGTGTCTGCGGCCATATCCCTGACCGTGTAAGAAGAGGGAAGCGCCTTCCTGCGATCGAACAGATAAACGGTATGATCTTTTGCGATCGAGGCGTACTGACGTACTATCAGAGACGCCGATCCGAGCACGCTTTTTATGCTCAGGCCCGGAAGGATAACGAAAGCGTCTTCTCCGTTTCCGAATCGAAGAAAGTCCATTTCAAAGGTTGGCGTTTTTACTGTGGATAGAGTGTATTCGGGAATCATTTGAACCTCTCGAAACAGTAATGTTCGGCATAGAAAGTATACTATGAAACGGGACGGTTGTCAAAGACGAACGTAACCGGAGCGGGCGGGCCTGCTCCGGTACATGGGGGAATTGTCACATATCAAATATTAGTAGTTTTTATGCCGTTTTTTCTATCGCTTCACCGATATCCCCGTCGATGCAGATCGAACGTCCGGCGATCTCCTCGGGCATTACCGCTTCGCCGAAGTTGATACAGGCGTAGGTCGCGTCCGGGTTTTGCGCCGTCATCTGCCAGAACGGATATTTGATGATGACCGGCGTGTTGTAGCCGACGCCGAGTTCAAGGAAAAGCACCTTGCCTTTGCGGGTGCGAAGGAAGTTTTCATATCTCGCCGCCGCTTCGTGCCAGCCCTCGTCCTCGACGAATTTATCGTCGGAGCGCAGGTTCATCGTCATCGGCTCGCCGCAGACCGGGCATTTCGGAAGCAACCCGGTCGGGATGCGCATATCTTTCTGTTCTTCTACCATGCGGCGGACGATCTCTTCGTTTTCGTAGGTTTTGTCGTGGCACGGAACGCTGCATTGGAACAGACCGTAATCGCCCTGCGTGTAGAACAGCCGCTTTTTATCAAAGCCCGCCTTTTGAAAACAGTGATCTACGTTCGTCGTGATGACGAAATAGTCCTTTTCCTTCACGAGATCGAACAGTTCGTCGTAAACCGGCTTCGGCGCGTCCGTGTAGCGGTTGACGAAAATATATCTCGACCAGTACGCCCAGAATTCCTCTTTCGTCTGATAAGGGTAGAATCCGCCCGAATACATATCGTGAAAGCCGTATTTCTTTTCAAAGTCGGAAAAGAGTTTTTCAAACCGTTCGCCGCTGTAAACGAAACCGGCTGAGGTGGAAAGTCCGGCTCCCGCGCCGATCACGACCGCGTCGCACTCGTCGAGCGCCTTTTTCAGTCTTTTGATATTATCCGAGTAATTCCCGGTAGATGTCGTAATCTTCATCCTTGAAAACATTGAATATCACCTCGATTTTGCCGTTGGTATTTGCCTTGTATTCGCGCACCGTCTGCACCGCGATCTGTGCCGCGCGTCTCTGCGGAAAGCCGAAAACGCCGGTGGAGATACAGCAGAACGCTATGCTTTTCAGCCCGTTTTCCTCCGCGAGCGCAAGGCAGGAACGGTAACAGGATGCGAGCAGTTCCTCGTGCCTTGCCGTCAGTCTGCCGTTTGCGATGGGTCCGACGGTGTGAATGACGTATTTGCACGGCAGATCGTACGCGGGCGTGATCTTCGCCTGTCCGGTCGGTTCCTCGCGTCCCTGCTTTTGCATGAGCTCCGCGCACTTGTTGCGAAGCCGAAGCCCCGCGAAGGTATGGATGCAGTTGTCGATACAGTTGTGAAGAGGCTGAAAGCAGCCGAGCATCTGTGAATTGGCGGCGTTCACTATCGCGTCGCATTCAAGCGTCGTGACGTCGCCCTGCCAAAGATAAACGCCGTCTTCGACGGGCGAAAGATCGGCAAGGCGGGTGATTCCCTTCGTCGCCGTTTCTTCTTTCAGATATTCGCTTTCGATCCCGATATACTCGTCGGAAAGCGGCGCGGGCAACCGGACGTTCATCAGCGAACGGAGCAGGTCTTTTTGTCCCTGCCCGTCAGCCGGTATCTCCATATTCCGGTATCGCGGCTGCTCGGAAAGGAGCGTTTTTATCAGATACAGTCTTTTTTCTTCGTGCGTCATATCAAATCTCCGATGATCCATGATTTTTGCTGAACGTCGTTGATCAGGTCGTCCTTTTCGTAATGTCCGATCAGGAACGGCGAGGTCGGATCGTGGCGGCGGCTCTGCGCCAGCACTCTTGCCGGCTCCGAGTTAGCGTAGCAGTATTTGCATAAGTGACGGCAGGTGTTGTACGCGCCTATATCGCAGGAAAGATAACAGGAGCATTCGGCCCGCGCGCCCTTCTTTTTCGGCGCGTTCAGCTTTTTGCCTATCGCCTTTTCGTAATCGCCGATCCGCATACAACCGCCGCAGTCCGCGCCGTACGGCGCAAGCTCGTCTCCCTCGGCGCAGGGTTTGAGTGTCATACCGTGCGCTGCGGCGATCTTCACCATTTCTTTTCCGAGAAAGAGCCGCTGTTCCTTTGTGACTTCGCGCGCTTCGGGAAAGTTGCGCTTGACCTTCGCGTACAGGTCGATAAAGCTGATCACCGTGGTCTTTGTGTAACCGTCGAGCGCCGCCGCCATTTTCTCAAACGCGCGCAGGTGATACTCCATGGAATACTTGTCTGTGATGAAGATCGGATCAAAGCGCCATCCGATCGAATCAACGCCGACGATGCCGGACAGCTTTTTGAAATCTTCAAGAACCTGATGTTTGTCCTTCACGTTCGGCTCGACGTCCCGCCCGTAAGGGGTAATCGTTACAAACCAATACTGCCCGTAGTCTTTCAGCAGATCCATATAAGGAAACATCGGGACGGGATTCTTGGTACAGAAGCCGATGCAGTCAACGACCGAAGGATCGAGGCAATAGCGGCTGACCTGCCCGGGATAATACGGATTGCGCACGCAGACAAAGCCCTCGCGCAGCCTGTTTGCAAACCAGTCCGCGTAAAACGCCGGAATGTCCGTTCTTTGTCCCGTGTTTATGATCATGCCGTATCACCGCCTTTCCTGTTCCGTAATCAATTATACGGATCCTGAAAAAGAATTCAAGTACGCACTTTTTTGTAACCGCCTTGAAAAACAAGGTATGTTGCAGTATAATTTGAATGTATCATTCAAAAAGAAAGTGTTGGAACCCCCGTGAAAACAAAAGACGAACTGCCGAACTGTCCTGTGGCGACGACCGTCGCGCTGATCGGAAACAAATGGAAGCTGCTTATCATTCGCAATCTGCTCGTCCGTCCGTGGCGGTTCAATGAATTACGTAAGAGCCTTGACGGCATCAGTCAGAAGGTTCTGACCGAGAGCCTGAGACAGATGGAATCTGACGGCATCATCACCCGCACCGTCTATCCCGAAGTCCCGCCGCGTGTGGAATACGCGCTCTCCGAACTCGGCGAATCCATGCGCCCGATCCTTGATTCAATGCAGGAATGGGGCACCAAATATAAAGCGACCCTGAATAACTGAATAACGTAACAAGCGGCAGAGGACGATTGAACTCCGCCGTTTTTTAATGTTACGCGACGACGGAGAAGAAACCGAGGAAGGAGGATAAACAAAAAGGAGCAGGAAAACCTGCTCCGATACATAAGACTATTTGCAATACTTGTTTTCAAAATCGCGAACGGCGTTTTTGATCGTAATATCGATCCTGCGGTCACAGAACTGTTTTATATGCTCCGGTATTTCGTGATAAAACGCCTCGGCGATACCTCCGGCGATACACGCCTGCGTGTCAGAGTCACCTCCGAGTGAAACGGCGTTTCTGACGGCGCTTTCGTAATCGTGTGATTCCAGAAAAGCGATGATCGCGGGCGGAACGCTGTACGACGCGCGGCTGTCGAAAACGTGCGTTTCATGGAGCGTGGAAAGCGGCGATGAAAGGTCATAAAAACGTTTTTCAATATACTTTTTGATATCATCTTTTGACCCGCCGTCCAAAGCGATCCTGACTGCGGCGGCGACAGCCATCGCTCCTGTGATCGCCTCGCGGTGATTGTGAGTCGGATAACAACTCGCTTTTACCTGAAGCATCATTTGGTCGAAATCCTTATATGCGTAAGCGATAGGAAAAACGCGCATTGCGGCGCCGTTTGCATAACTTTTGTTAGGTTTTGCGGACGGATCACGCGCCCATTCGGAAAACATATTACCGAACCCGGCGTGCGGGAAATAGGAGTAAAACTGACGGTACTGCGCTCCGTACTGCATTCCGCGCGAGCGAACGCCGAAACGCCCGATCTCGGAGGGATCGTTCAGAATGGTTTTGCATACTGCGGCGATCAGAACGCTGTCGTCGGTAAACGTACTGTCGTTCTCAAACGGAAAATCATAGTTTTTCGTGCAGTGGACTTCATAATATGACCCGATCACGTCGCCGTAAATCGCACCGAACACAGTATCACCTCCGATCTTTGAAAACAGTATTGCATGAATTAATGAAAAAATAAAGAAGTAAGACAAAAAAAGAGAGAATCCATAATTCAAATCCGTTATGAACTCTCTAAATGGTCCCGAATGAAATAACGGATTTGACACAAATCTATGAATAGTGCGGTATCCGCAGGGGTTTCAGCCTACGAAAAGCCACTCAAGTATTAGTAAATAACCAAAGTGTTACCTCCGTTGTCATTTGGCTCAACTTTTATCCTGGCACCTGTTGATTTTGACATTTTTTCGAGATACTCTTCAACCTGTTTTGTAATAGCTGCATTACTATCTGACTCTGATGCCCTAACCCATCCCACTGCTGGAAAATCTTGTATACATTTCATGAGCGAAACAGCGACATCTGCCTTAAGAGTGTCGGTATTCTTATACATCCGAACGAGTGAATCTTTACATACTTTTTCTCTAAAGGCATTAAGACGCTCTCGTCCTTTATCATCGGGTTCGCATTTGTTCGCCTGAAGCGTGCCTATGTCTTCAACAACAAAACTCATAATTGGCAAATTGATACTTTTTGCGTAATCATACTCTTTCTCTGTAAATCCAATCCCGTCGTTATCTAATGACCCATATCTTCCTGCAAGGATTAGAACATAATAGTCACAATCTTCGAGCATTTTTTTGATGTATTCCATCTGGCTCATTCCGCTCGCCGGGAATTGCTCCATGCCAACGGGAATACATCCACAGTCGAGAAGACATTGACTGACAGCAGCACGCTCCTCAATCAGGTCTCTGTAGGTTGAGCTAATAAATACCTGGTATTTCTTTTTCATGGTTTTTCCTGCCTGTTGTATTTGTTTTGTAGCAACGTGATAGTTTGTTCTCTCCAAATCGCTGTCGTTAAGCTCAACCTCTTTACCAGATGACAAATTATTGGCTCTATCTTGCAAAACGACTTCGCCCATGTATGTTGGCCGAATGATATATAACCATCCACTGAGCGTGCTAGCGTCTATCTTTTCAAGTAAACCGTGATTAACGAAATAATTGATCATGGTTTTTTTATACTTTGGGGAAGAAACTGTTATTTCATTTAACTCTTCAAACTGATCATATATTTCCGACAGCACATCCCGAGCTGCATTATCAAGGGTTATCACATTCGTACCTCATTTCGATCGATCGCAGAAAGACAATTGTATTGCCTCCATATTATGCCGCAAGCGCATTATCTGCTCAGCATTATAGTTGTGGGCCTCACAGAAAAACCGGACGGTATCCGGCAGCAGGACCCACCATTCCGCTTTTCAGCCTTGTATACTATCTGAAAGAATGATATCACAAAACGAATGAAAAAACAATAAAAATACGAGTGGTCATAACCCGAATCCGTTATGACCACTTGAAATGAAATCTGGAGGGGGATTTGAACCACCCGTTCTCGCTGCGGCTCGGTCACCTCGCGGGGAAAACAGCCCACCGGGCTGTTTTCTGACACCGCTCGGCCGTTCGCTTCGCTCACTACCTCCGGGTTATTCGCCCTTCGGTCTCATAACCCTTCGACCGGGCGGATCAAAACCCCGAGAGAAAAACAAAAGCACGCTATTGCGTGCTTCCGTTTTTCTTGCGGGAGGGGGATTTGAACCACCCGACCCCCGGGTTATGAGCCCGACGAGCTACCAGACTGCTCTATCCCGCGGTATCAAAAGAAGGGGAGAATGCCGGAAACCGGGCTTGAACCGGTACGTAACTCACGTT
>JAFWPR010000113.1 GCA_017545225.1 Clostridia bacterium | reverse complement strand
TATCCGTCCGGCGCGAGTCGGTTGCCGTCCGTGCCGTTGATGATGCCGGCTTTTACCGCCCACTCGAGCGGCTCGTTTGCCCATTTGCTCACTTTTTCATCGTCCGCAAACGGGGAAAGATCCGCCCTCTCGGGAACGGATACCGGAGCGGTCGACGAAAATCGGAACAGCATCGTCGCAAGCTGCTCGCGCGTGATATATTCGTCGGGGCCGAACGTCGTTTCGGTAAGTCCCTTGACTACTCCCGTCTCCTTAGCCCACGCGACGGCATCCGTATACCATTCACCCGCGGGGACGTCTGAAAAGCCGCTCGGAGCGGACGGGGCGGGGGCCCCTTCGCGCCGCCACAAAACCGTGGCGACCATCGCGCGCGTCAGCGACCCCTCGGGATCGAATTTCCCTCCGCCGACGCCGTTCATATAGCCGTTTTTAACTGCGTATTCTATCGACGCCGCGCTCCATCTGCCTTCCTCAACGTCCGAAAAGCCGGTTTCCGCCGCGTAAGAGGGAAGAGCCGCGGCAAAAGCCGAAGCGATCATGACCGCGGCGAGGAAGAAACATAAACGTTTCATAGGGAACTCCTTATCGGCTGTTTTATTTCACTGCTCATTATATCATTATAACGTTTTTCTTGTAAAGAACCGGGAATAATAAAGAGGAAATCTTTTCAGCGTTTTTAAAAGTTGTTCTTGCTTTTAAACTACAACATATGGTATACTTACGTTGTTTGCGGCACGAATTGTGCCGCACGGAATAAAAATCCCCCGGAGGAACAGAATGAACAAGAAATTCGTATTCTCAATGTGGACTTACAACGATATCAGAGAGTTCACGCTCGACGAGATCGACGTCTGGATCGACCTCGGAATGACGCTCCCCATGCTCCCGACGACGTATATCGGGCGCGACGATCCCTCGATCCTCAAACCGTGGCTTGACAAGGCGCAGGAACGCGGCGTTCAGGTCATCGTCAACTACTCAGGTATGAGCTACGGCGATTTCGCGAATCTCGGCAGAGAAAAGTACATAGAGCGCGTAAAACCGCTTTACGACGCTCTGGCTTCCCATCCCGCCGTTCACGGTTTCTGCATCGGAGACGAACCGTTCAATAAAGAGGCGTTGGAAGCGTCGCTCGAGACGCTGAAGGTCAACAAGGAGCTCGCTCCGCACCTCACCCCGTATCTCAACTACACCGGAGCGACCGAGGACTTCCCGCCCGAGACGCTCGGCGGACGCGACCTTTCCGGCTGGATGAAGCACGCTTACGAGGAAAGCGGCGTCGACGAGATCTGCTTCGACTCCTATTCCCAGACGATAAATACCGGCGGAGGAATGACCGGTCACTTGACCGCGCTCAGAAAATGGAAGGAAGCGGCGAAGGCGGCGAACGATTCCGAACTTTGGGGCTGCCTGCTCTCGTCGGGTCACCACGTCTACTCTCCTCCGGACGAGAACCTGTACCGCTGGCAGATCAACACCGCGGCTGCCGCGGGTCTTCGCGGCGTTCTGTGGTTCCGTCTGTACGACAGAGAAAACGTCATCTCGTACTACGGTTCTCCGATCGACGAGTTCGGCGACAAGTCCGAGGCTTACTACGCGCTGAAGCGCTGCCAGAGACGTTTCAACAACCACTACGGCGAGATCTTCATGAAGCTGCGCCACAAATCGACGTTTATGATCAACAGCGACCGCGGCGTGTTCCCGACGTTCACCGAGGGCTCTCACGATATCATCACGAAGATCCGCGCGAACGACGAGACGATGATCAGTTTCTTCGAGGATGAGAACGGCGACGAGTTCCTCTGCATCGTACACTGCGAGACGCGTTTTTACGGCGACGTCTACGTTCATTTCGACAAGAGCAAGTACTACCTCAGCGAGTTTACGATGAACGGCAAGGTGCAGACGCGTCCGGACGGCGATCAGGCCGACTGCGAGATCAACGACGCGTTCGTGGAGTTCACTCCAATCCCCGCGGCTCTCCATCTGTTCAAGATCGTAAAGAAATAAGCGGTAATAAGAACCGGCGCGCAGAAAACGAACTGCGCGCCGGTTTTTTATTCGATATTTCCGAGTTTTTCACGTATAAGTTCGATATCCCTCAGGTCTTTCTCTCGGCCGAGGGATCTTTTCATTTCCGTCAGGCCCCTGACCGAAATGACCGGAACTCCGTCGACGGCGTCGACCGTATCGCAGAGCCAGTCCTCGAAGATCTCTATCTCTTCGCCAATATGAAACTCTCTTCTTCCGTCCTCGTATCTGTCCGTGAGGTACCCGTCAGCCTCGAGGCGGTCGGCGAGTTCCTTCGTGCATCCGAGGTCGATATCGTGAGTTTCCTCCCTGAATCCGTAAAGGACCATAGCTCCTCCCGTTATGACCCAATAGCCGGCCGGGTCGTAGGGAAGCGCGCGAAGTTTTTCGATAATATCGTTCTTTTTCATAATTCCTCCGGAAAGTATTCCATAAAGACGTCCCGCTCGGTACGGTCGTATTCACGGAAACCGCATTTCTCATAGACGCGGATCGCCCGAAAGTTATAAGGACGGGTTTTCAGAATGACCCTTGTCAGACCGAATTCCCGAATTCCGTATTCCAGAAAGACGGGGATCGTCTCGGAACCGTATCCGCGGTCCTGCTTGTCGGCGGTTATCGCTATCCCGAGCTCGCCGACTCCGTTTTCGATATCCATAAACTCGATATTCCCGACGAAATCTCCAGTTTCCTTTTCGATCATGGAAAAAACGGGAGCGTTTTCTTCAAGCTTGCTCCGCACCCATCCGATCTCGTCCTCCTCTGTAAACGGCCCGGCGCAGTTTCTGATAAATCTCCCGACGTTTTCCTCGTCGTTCATCATCACTAGATAATCCCTCACAAGTTTTTCCGATACCCGGAAAAACCCGATCCTTTTCGATTCAAAAATCCGATCCGTCATTTTTCCTCCGCGTAACGGGCCGCCGTTTCCGCGGCGCGGTGGTACGCGATCCGCGGCGAGCCGTTTTCAAGGTATATCGTCCCGCATCTTACGAAGCCGTTCTTCTCGAGCGCGCGCTGCATCGTTCTGTTGTCGGCGTGCGTGTCCGCCCTGATATCGGAGGACGTCCCTCCGGCGTACTCCGCCGCGAGGCGGACGATGCCGCGTACAGTCCCGTCGCCCGCGATCCGGTGGATCGTGACGTACGGATTATCGTTGAGCCACTTTCCGCCCTCTATACGCGCGTACGTCGGGTCCGGTCCGTCGAAGATCGCGAAAACCCCGCGGATCGCGCCTTCGCCGCATATCACGCGGCAGACGCCCCCCGCGATATCTTTTTTTATCTGTTCGGGGGAGGGATAGAAACGGCCCCACTGCGTCGGATTCCCGGAGTCGATCATATACTCCTGCGCGGCGCGGTAGATCTCCATGATCCTTTCAAAGTCGCAGTCTTCCGCTTTTCTGACGTAAAGGGAGGGGGACGCAAGAATTTTTTCCATTCTGATACAGTCGAACGTGTCGCCGTGACGGATCTCGGGATCGGTCACCTCATATCCGAGACGTCGGTAGAAACCGACCGCGACGTCGCGGCTCTCCACGACGGCTTTTTTGAAACCGAGTTCCGAGAGCCACGCCTCCGCCTCGCTCACCGCGCGTCTGCCGAGACCCGACCCGCGGTACTCCGGGAGAACGACGACTCTTCCGATCATCGCGGAGCTGTCCGCGAGAGGGTAAAGACGGCACGTCGCGACGGGAAAATCTCCGTCCGTGAGCACGATATACTTCGTGTCGGGCGTGTCGTGTTCGTCGAATTCGCGGCGCAGCGTGATGCCGTGCTGTCTCGCCATCCCCTGGATTCGTACGTAATACGCACCCGCCCGCTGCCACGTTTCCGCGGCTCTTATAACGTTGATATCCATATTTTTAAAACTCCCGAGATTCCGCGCTAATTCCAACCGTAGGCAAGGATCCCCGCGCCGCCGGCGATACATATCAGAACGACCGGAGAGACGCGGTTTTTGAAGATCAGTTTCACCGCGAACCAGACTGCCGCCAGAGCCGCGGTCAGAATAACTGCGGTGACGTCGGCAGAAGGCGCGCGTACGCTTCCGATACAGTTTACGAGGATCATATAAACGCCCGTGGCGAATATTATCCCGATAACGCACGACTTAAGCCCGTCGAGCGTTGCCCGGACGGCTTCGTTTTTAAGAAACTTTTTCAGGAGCAGCATAAGAAGTATCACGACCAGAAACGCCGGCAGTACGACGGCGAACGTCGCGATCAGGGCGCCCGGCACACCCGCTTTTTCCGCTCCGATATAAGTAGCCGTATTCACCATTATCGGCCCGGGAGTGCTTTCGCTTACCGCGATCATATAAGAGAGTCTTTCCTCGTCGATCCATCCGTATGACAGGACGACCTCGCGGATCAGCGGGATAGCGCCGTACGCTCCGCCGAAAGAAAAACATCCGATCTTCAGAAAGCCGAGGAGAAGTTCAAGAAAGATCATTTTTTTCCTTCCTTTCCGGTTTTCCGCCTTGCGAAATAAACGGAAAGGCAGACGGCGGCGGACGCAAGCATCAGGACTGTCGTTGACAGTCTCAGCGAGAAAACGTTGATCAGCATGACCGAAACGAACGCGAATGCGGCGACCGTCACGGTCAGCGGCCTTTTTTTCATTTTGAGAAACATCCTGACCGCAGCGTCGGCGATCAGTATCCCGACCGCGAGTTTGATCCCGCGGAAGGCGCTTGCGACCCACCTGATCTCAAGAAAACGGTCAATGAAAAACGAGATCAGCAGAATAATGACGAATGACGGCAGTATGACTCCGATAGTTGCGGCGACCGCGCCGGAGATCCCTTTTTTCTTCATCCCGACGTACGTAGCGCAGTTGATCGCTATGGGGCCGGGTGTGGATTCTGCTATCACCGTGATATCCGTCATTTCGTCGCGCGTGATCCATTCTTTTTTTGCAACGCACGCGTTCTCGATCAGAGGGATCATCGCATAGCCGCCGCCGAACGTAAACAGTCCTATTCGCGCGAACGTCAGAAAAAGGTCAAGAAGTATCCTCATTCTTAAACTCCTGAGGCGGCTCTTCTGAATATCATTTCGACTTCTTCAACTCCGAGCGGCTTTATGCGCGACAGCATCAGAGTACCGTTCGCCGTCGCGTCGAGCGCCAAAGCGCGGAGATCCGCGTCCGTCGGCTCTATGCCGAGCCCGGAGAGCGACGTCGGCATGCCGATCGAAGAGAAAAATCCGACAGTTCGGCAAACGCCTGTCTTTGCGGTCGCGGCCGCGTCCGCTTCTTTTACGCCCCAGACTTTTTCGGCGAAACGCGCGAAGCGGGGAAGACAGTCTGAGTAAACCTCTTCCGCCCACGATCCCCAAACGGCGGCGAGCGACGCTCCGTGCGTCGCGCCGTATTTCGCGGAGAGCGCGTGGCCGAGTTTGTGAACGGAGAAATCCTTCTCGCGTCCGCATCCCGTCAGACCGTTGTGCGAGAGGGACGACGCCCAGAAGACCTCGCACGCAGCGTCGTAATCGCACGGGTCGTCGACGAGCTTTCTTCCGTTTCTGACGACGGTACGGAGAAGTCCCTCCGCAATCTCGTCGGTCAGTTCCGCCCGGCTGTCGGGTATGAAATACCGCTCCATCGTGTGCATCATTATGTCCGCGACGCCGGCGGCGATCTGGTACCTCGGGACGGTCGCGCCGAGCGCGGGATCGACGAGGGCGAACTTCGGCCGGTTGAAGTCGGTGCTTATCCCCGCTTTTTTCGGGACCGCCTCGTTCGTCAGCACGGCGGAGTCGCTCATCTCGCTTCCCGCCGCCGCCATCGTCAGAACGACGCCGACCGGAAGGGAACGGGTGAGCGGAGCTTTTCCCGTCCATAGATCCCACAGAGGAACGCCGGGATTCGCCGCTCCGTGCGCGATCCCCTTTGCCGTGTCGATCGCGCTTCCGCCTCCGACGCCGATGATCAGGTCGGCGCCGGACTCGATCGCCCTCGCGACGCCTTCTTCGGCGTGCGCGAGCGTCGGGTTGGGCTGCGCTCCTCCGAAAAGGGAATAGGCGGCGCCCGCTCTCTCGAGCGAGGCGGCGACCCGGTCGAGCAGACCGCTTTTGACGACGCTCTCTCTTCCGTAGACGAGAAGCGCGCGTTTTCCGTATTTCGCGGCGACCTCTCCCGCTTTCCCCTCAGCGTTTTTGCCGAAAACGACTTCCGTCGGAGTGTAATATCTGAAATCTTTCATTTCCGTTCCTCTGCTGTTTCTTTTTCGTTTTTTCGTTTCGGTATCGGTATCTGGACCAAAATGACGGCGGCGAACAGTATCACGCATCCCGCGATCTCTCTCGGCGTCATCCGCTCTCCGATGAAGAGCGCGCCCGTGAGCACGGCAAATACGGATTCCAGGCTCATCAGCAGCGACGCGATCGTGGGATCGGTGAATTTCTGTCCTACGATCTGCAGAGTATATCCGATACATCCGGAGACAAGACCGCAGTAAACGATCGGGACCCACGCCGAGGCGATCCCGGAGACGTTCGGCTTTTCCGCAATGAACGCGATGACCGACGAGACGACCGTCGCCACGGCGAACTGGATCGCGGATATGCCGATCGGGTCTGCGTAATTTACGAAATGATCGCAGCAGAGAATGTGGAAACTGTAGAAAAACGCGCACAGCAGAACGAACGAATCGCCGAACGTAAGTCCGAAGCCTTCCGTAACGCAAAGCAGATACATGCCCGCCACGCCGAGAAGTACGGCAGCCCAGACGAGCCACGTATTTTTCTTTTTGAAAAATATGAATCCGATGATCGGGACGAGCAGTATATACATCGCGGTGATGAAACCCGCTTTCCCCGCCGGTGTGTAAACGATCCCGATCTGCTGAAATATGCTCGCGACGGACATAAAACATCCGCAGAGCAAACCTCCCGCGAGAGTGTTCGCGTCACGGCGCTTTCGCTCTTCGGGAGTGCGTTTCGCCGACGCCCTGTCCCGCCTGTGTATAATAAGAGCGACCGGCGCGAGAAGGACGGCGGAAACCGCCATTCTCGCCGCATTGAACGTGATCGGCGAGACCGAATCCATCCCGACGCGCTGAAAGACGAACGCTGTTCCCCATATGATCGCGGTCAGCAAGAGCAGACCGTTTCCGAGCAATTTTTTATTCTTCAAAGATTATCACCTTCCGGTTTTCAATTTTGGCCTTATCCGGTAGGTGCCCACCCGTTTCGATCCCCGGGGAAACCGTCCCCGCGAATCGTTTATCCGTAATATTTGTCTACGCCGCCGTAACCGACGATAAGTTTGCCTTCGCGTGTCTTTTTAATGAAATTGTCAAGCCTTTTTTTGAATTCAGCGGGCCGTTTTCTCGCCGCGTCAATATACGCGACGCGTATCCTTTTATACGGTTCCGTGAATTCCCGGTAATGCTTCCACGCTTCGGGATCGCGCCTGATCGCTTCCGTGATATCTTCGGGGAATACGAACGGCGTCTTTATGACCTCTTCGACCGATCCTCTGATCTTCGGGTGTATCATCCCCTGAGAGTCGAGCCATATCAGCCGCTCGATATTCGGGCGTGAGTACCCGCTCCCTTTTCTGCGAGGGGTGAAACGGCGCAGCTGATGATCTTCGTCGAGCGTCCCGGCTCTGCCGTCGATCCATCCGAAGCAGAGCGCCTCCTCGACCGCGTCGTTGTAGGAAACGCCTTTCTCGCCCGACCCTACCGTCGGGAAGACGAACCACGCCTCGTCCTCGGTCTCAAAATGATCCGAGAGCCACGCCCGCCACTGCTCACGGGTGGCGCTGAAAACAATATTTTTATCGTTCATAAATGATTCTGTGACCGAAAGATCAGAACAGCCGGCAGATCATGTTCAGCGAATCGGGAGCGTCCTCGTCGACGTACCCCGAATCTGCGAACCCGTGCTTTTCGTACAGACGGATCGCCTCGGCGTCCGCTTTCTTTACGCAAACCTCGACGTGATCGTAACGCGCCTCTTTTCGCAGCTCGTCGAGAATCAGACCGAGCGCGGCGGAGCCGTAACCGCGGCGCTGATACCGCGCGTCGATCATGAACTGCTGCAGATCGTATCCGAGCGGCTCGTCGGTGAATTCGCGCACCAGCGCGACGCCGACCGGGACGCCGTCGTTTTCGATCGCGTATACTTTCGCGCGGCAGTCGCGGTACACGTATCCGCGGGCGATTATCCCTATCGGCGGCGCGAGAAATTCCTTTTGAGAGTCTTTCACGGAAAGACACGCGACGTCATACCAGTTTTCTTCCGTTATTTCGGCAAGTCTTATCAATGCTTTCTTCCTTTCGGCCTTAAAAGCAGTGCGGGGATCGTCTCCCCGCACAGCCGTATACTAAGTATTGTCGTTCGTGACGATCCACTTTGCGGCGTCGAGCAGATCACGCGCTACGTAGACCGGCTCGTACTCCGCCCACTTTTCGCGGTCTGCTCCGAACGTTTCGGGTCCCTTGCAGGTCATCACGGGGACGAGCTTGCAGCCGACCGAACCGCCGGCGACCATGTCGCTCCACCTGTCGCCTACCATATACGTGTTTTCAAAGTCCATCCCGTACTTTTCGCGCGCCTGAAGGAGCAGTCCCGGTTTCGGTTTGCGGCAGCCGCACCCGTCTGCGGAGTCGTGCGGGCAGATGAACCAATCGTCCGCGCCTATATCGCGAAATTCAGCGGCAAAATCGTAATCTCCCGCTTTCCCGCGAGCGAAACACGCCTGATTCGTGATGACGACGGACGTGAATCCGTTCTCACGGAGCAGGGAGAACGCCTCGCGCGTGAAAGGGTAGGGTTCGTACTCCCACGGGTGCTCGAGATACGGGAGCCCGCCCATGGTGCCGTCCCTGTCTATGAAAACGATTTTTCTCTTCGCGTCGCTCACCTGTTCATATAATCGACGACGACGTCGATCTGTTCGCCGAACGAGAGACCCTCGCCGAATTTGTTTTCAAAGAACGCGCCGCCTATCGTGAACGCCCACGCTCCGGTCGCCTTTACCTCGTCGAGACGCTGAAAACTCGAAACGCTTCCCGCGAGACATACGTCGGCGCGGACCTGCTTCACGAATTCCTCGTTCAGTTTGACGGCGTCGCCGGTGAAGCGGTAGCCGAGAAGGTCGAATCCCTTGATCCCCTTATTGTCGACGAGATCGTTCGCCTCTTTGATCATACCCTCGATCGTTCCGCCGAGGATCGACGGACGGCCGGAAAGCTCGCCTACGAAAGGCATATACTTCATACCCGCCTCTTCGGCGACTTTTTTGACGGAGTCAAAGTACAGAGTACCCATAAGGATATCAAATCCGCAGCGGGCGCCGATCTTCGCGCCCTCCACGCAGCCCTCTTCGGTGTAGTCGACGACTTCGAGGAACGTGGTCTTGCCGGCGGCTTTCATCTTGTCGACGAGTATCTTCATTTTTTCCTCGGGCAGACCGATCTCCTTGAAGCCCCAGAATTTGGCCTTGGAGTCCTTCGCCGCCTCGAACACCTCGATGGCGTCCGGCACTGTCCGGTCGTTATGCGTCAGCATTACTACGAGTTCGGGAATACGCTTCATATCATTTACCTCTTTTCAGTTATTTTTTCAGTACTTATCCCGGAAATCGGGGTCGTTCACGGTGAATACGAGACGGCGGTACAGCTCGTACCGCTTCGTAAACTTCGCGTGCGCCTTTCTGTCCGGCGTGAAGACGGTCTCTTCCTTATTGATCTTCCGGTACGCCTCCGACGGGTCGGAGATCGCGCCCATGCCGAAGCCCGCGTACGCCGCGGCGCCCAGCGTGGAGGAATCCGACACGTGCCCCTTTATCACCGGCACGCCGGTGACGTTCGCTTTAAGCTGGAGCTGACGGTCGATCGTCGCCCCGCCACCGACGGCGCGAAGCGCTTCGATCTTTATTCCCGCCGCCTTGAAGGTCTCGAGCTACAGACGCAGGTCGAGCGCGAGTCCCTCGATCATCGCGCGTCCGACGTCTTCGCGCTTCGTGTCGAGAGTCAGTCCGTAGAGGACGCCGCGGGAGGCGGTCGAGAAGAACGGGTTGCCGCTTCCCTCGAAGTGAGGGATCAGCGTCAGCTCGCCCGGGTTATCGGGATCCATCGTGCGCTGCATATATTCGTATACGTCGCGTCCGGACGCTCGGCACTCGGCGTACCAGTCAGGCGCGACGTTGTCGCGGAACCAGCGGACTATGGAGCCGGCGGTCAGGTTGACTGAGAACGTCACGTAGTTCTTCCCGCCGAGATAGCAGGGAAGGAAGCTGTCGAGCATTCCCTTCGCCGTGTTCGCCTCGGGGAGAGCGGCGACGACGCCCTCTATCGTTCCGGCGATATCGACCGCAACGCCCGGTTCGTTCTCGTCAAGGCCCGCGCCTACCGCCGAGCAGACCATGTCGTGACCGCCCACGACAGCATAGACGCCGCGCGAGAAGCCGAGAAGGTCGGCTACGGGGTCGGGGAGCACGCCGATGACGGATCCCGAAGGCATTGCCTTCGGCAAAAGATCACGGCTCATCGGTACCGCGGAAAGGATCTCGTCGGACCAGTCCTTTTTTCTTATGTCGAAAAGCATCGTGCGCGACGCTTCCGACCAGCTTACGGTAGGCGGAAGCCCGAGTTTTGAGATCATCAGATCCTCGTACGTCGCCCATCTTCTGACCTTTGCGTAGTTCTCGGGTTCGCGGTCGCGGAGCCACAGGATCTTGGAGAGACTTCCTATGTACAGCGGCGGCATTCCGTTGATGTTGAAGAAACGCTCTTTGCCGAATTCTTCGCAGAAGCGGGCGATCTCCTCGTCGCCGCGGGGGTCAAAGTCGATTATCGACGGGCGGACGCTGATCTCGTCCTCGCCGACGGGGACGATGACGTCTCCTATCGCCGACACCGCGAACGCGGCGACAGGCATCGGAGAGGTGCGGTTCGCTTCGCGGATGACCTCGCACATCTTATCGAAGACCGTCTCTGCGTCAAGGTCAAGAAGGTTGCCCTCGACGAACGACACGGAGTATTCGCGGTACGCTCGGCAGACGACCTGCCACTCGGTGTCGAACACGACGGCTTTACAGCCGGAGGTGCCTATATCGATACCCATTAAGTACATGGGATCACGCCCCTTTTTTAGAATTTATCCCAGTATATTCCCTTGCCTTTGAAATCGGGGTTGAGAGCCGCGGCGGACGGGTATTCCGGCCCGAGGCGGTCGTTCACGGGGACCGCGTTCAGCAGATCGGGCAGCACCTCGTCTCTTCCCGCGCTTTCGAACATCTCCGCGCACTTCGTCTCGTAAGCGACGAAGCCCTTGAGGATCTCCGCGGTCATATCGCACGTGTCGTAGTTTCCGGTGTAGTCGGGATGCTCGGCGTACCACCTGATCGCGTTCGCTCGTCCCTCGGAGCACATCTCGGTATAGATGCATACCTTCACGATACCCTCGGCGATCGCTTTTTTGAAATGATCCTCTGAGATGCCGCTTCCTCCGTGAAGCGTCAGATAGCACGGATACGGCTCGATCGCCTTTCTGATCTCGGCGAGTCTTTCAAAATCGAGATGCGGCGTCCCCTTGTAGAAGCCGTGGGAGTTTCCGATCGAGACGGCGAGGATGTCGACGCCGGTCCTCTCGACGAACTCGCGAGCCTTTTCGGGGTCGGTCATCGTCTCAGTGATGTCGACGAAGCTTGAACCGAGCGCGCCGAGTTCGCCCTCGACGGCGCATCCGTGCTTGTGGCCGAATTCGACCGCTTTTCTCGTGTTCTCGATGTTCTCCTCGAACGACAGCTTCGAGCCGTCGTACATGACGGAGGTGAATCCCGCGAGAACGGCGCGCTCGCACTGCTCGAGGGACAGACCGTGGCTCAAATGGATCGACACCGGCACGCCCGCGTCGCGCGCGGCGCGGCGGGTGACGAGCGCGAAGTCCTCAAAGTTGACGTATTTTTCGATAACTCCGGGCTCGACTACGATGAGGGGGGATTTGATCTTTTCCGCGGCTTCGATGAGCGCCTTGGGCTGATCGAGTCCGTTGATATTGAACGCTCCGACGGCGTATTTGCCTTTCAGGCACGCCGCGAGCATATCGGTCGTTTTTACGAGTGGCATTTTTATGATCCTCCGTTATTTCTTGAAGACTTCGGGATTGACGATCGCTTTCGGCATCCCGCCTGCGAGGTACAGCATCAGGTCGTTGACGAGCATCGCCGTCTGCAGATAGATGACGTCGAGGCCCGCGCCCGCGATGTGCGGGGTCAGGATGACGTTCGGGTAGTTGAAGTACTCGTCGTCGCGCTTGATCGGCTCGGTGTGGAACACGTCGAGCGCGAGACCGCCGAGCTTTCCGCTCCTGAGCGCTTCTCTCATCGCCTGCTCGTCGATAAGACCTGCGCGCGCGGTATTGATGAGGAAAACGCCTTTCTTCATCTTCGCGAACTGATCGTAGCTGATCATGTTCTTGTTGGAATCCGTGATCTTCGCGTGGCAGCTGATGACGTCGGCCGCGGCGAGCAGTTCGTCGAGTTCGACCTTGCGGCATCCGAGCGCCGCGACGTTCTCGGCGGACTGATACGGGTCGTAGACGAGGACGTCCATATCGAATCCCTTCGCGCGCTGAGCGACCTGACGGCCGACGGTGCCGAATCCGATAAGACCGATGACCTTGCCTTCCATCTCCGGACCCTTGCGCGACTGCCACGGACCGATCGGGTCCATATCCCAGATGACGTCCTTTTCGCTTCCGATCTCAACGGCGGGAGCGGTGAAGACGCCGCGGTGAAGTTCAGAGTCGGCGCAGACTATGTTGCGCGCGAGCGCGATCATTACGCCGATCGTGAAGTCGGCTACGGGCAGCGCCTCGCGACCGAAGGTGTAGAAAACGGGGATCCCGAGTTCCGTCGCCGTGTCCACGTCGATGTTGGCGCGCGGACCGCCGCGGATCGAGAAGATCATTTTGAGGTGTGTGGACTCGAGAACCCGCTTCGTGACGGGCTCGTACCCGACGAAGAGGATCTCGGCGTCTCCGATGTCCCTGATGAGGTCGTCCTCACCGAGGATGACGTTCGTGTAGCCCCAGCCGCCGGTGCGTACCGTGTGGCCGAGCGATCTCAGCGTTTGAATGCCGTCTTCGGCGAAGTCGGCGCAGATATATATTTCCAAAGCTATGCCTCCTTAAATTTCTTCCGGATAAAGGATGATCTTGATGGACTCTTTGCGGCGGACCATATCGAACGCCTCTCTGAACTCGGACACTTTCATCTTGTGCGAGATCATGCACTTGAGGTCGAACTTGCCCGCTTCGACGAGGTTCGCGACGTTGCGCCACGATACCCAGTCGTAACCGAAGTGGCCCTTGAGCGCGATCGCGCCGTCGATGAACGGATCGAGGCTGTTCCCGTAGGGATGATGGTCGTAACCGATCTTGACGATGATGCCGGCGGTACGGACGATAGAAAGCATCGTCGGCATGATGACGTTGACGCCCGCCGCGTCGACGACGCAGGAGCAGCCCTCGCCGCGGGTGATCTCCTTGACTCCTGCGACCGGGTCCTCAAGGTCGGACTTGATAACGTGCGTCGCGCCGCATTTGCGCGCCATGTCGAATCTGCCCTCGCCGTCGGACGAGAGGGCGATCGCGATGATCTTCGCCGCGCCCGCGGCACGCGCCGCCTGAATGGAGAACAGACCGAGAGCGCCGACGCCGAATACGGCGACGAAATCTCCGGGCATGACCTTCGCTTCCTGAACGACCGCCATATATCCGTTGCAGGCGGGGTCCATTATAGCCGCTTCCTCGTAGCTCATGCAGTCGGGGATCCTCATAAGGGAGTGAGGAACGCGCGCCAGCGTCTTGCCGAGGATCTTGACGTAGTTGGTGAAGCCTCCGTCCATGCCGTAGCCGATGCCTTTACGCTCCGGACACGACAGGAAGTCGGCGGTGTTGCAGGCGTAGCACTCGCCGCAGACCTCGCCGGTGTTGTCGGACATAACGCGGTCTCCGACTTTCCACTTCGTTACGTTTTTACCTACTTTGCAGACCATACCCGAGAACTCGTGACCGAGGACCACGGGCGGATTGAGGATCTCTTTGTGACCGCCGTCGTCGAACGCGATATCGGAACCGCAGACGCCGGCCGCCTTGACTTCGATAAGAAGATCGTCGTCGCCGATCTCGGGGATCGGGACGTCGCGCAGTTCGGTCTCCCGCGGACCGAATCCGTATTTGACTACCGCTTTCATGTTAATCTCCTTTCAGAATTGAAGATCAGAACGCCTGAACGGCGTCGAACTCGCCCTTCAGCGCGTTGACTGCGCCCTCGTTGTGCGCGATGAAGATCGGAGCGACTCCGGCAGAGGCGCAGAACGAAACGGCTTTTTTAATACCGTCCGCGTCGAGTTCTCCGCCGTCGATGAGAGCGGCGGGCTTAACTCCGCGTTTACGGCCGTTCGCGGTCTTGCACGCGACGAGCGCGGAATCGAGATCGCCCTTCGCTTTATCGAATTCGCCAGCTGCGCACAGCGTCATGTTGACGGGGAAGATCAGAAGATCCGCTCCGTTCACGATCGCCCATTTCGCCTCGGCGTATTTTGATTTCGAGCTTGTCGTGCCGCCCGGCAGGGAAAGGATCGTCGAGACGCCGACGGGGGAGTCCGCAAGAGCTTCGGCGGCTGTGGAGACGAACCACTGCGGCACGCAGATATATTCGTATCCGCCCGCCTTTGCGGGAGCGCACGCCTCTTTGACCGCGTCGATCTTCGCGGCGGGATCCAGGGAATAATAAACGGTCATTTTCCAACTCCTTCTTACTACCCTTTTTATTGAGTAATAAATAAAATATTCTTCTATATTTATACCACATATTACCGTCTGTTTGCAACAGTTTTTCTTTTCGGAAGTGAAGAAATATACCTTTTCAAACTCGGCGAGGCGAGGCGCCGTCTTGACTTTTCCCGTCCGGGATGATATATTGAAATAGAAATCAAACAAGGAGAGAGACTATGGAAAAAGTAACCATCAACGAAGCTCAGAAGATCACCTCGCCCAATCCGTTCGCGCTCGTCACTACGAAGAATACGGACGGGAAGGTCAACGTCATGGCCCTTTCGTGGTGGACGTACGCCTCCAATCATCCCGCTACCGTCGCGATCTGCACGAGCGACCGCGGGTTTACCGGCGGCGTGATAAAAGAGACGGGAGAGTTCACGCTCTCGATGCCCGGCGAATCTCTGCGGGAGCAGGCTTTCAAATGCGGAACGTGCTCCGGCAGAGACATAGACAAGGCGGCGGAATTCGGGATCGTATTCGAGGACTCCGAGACCGTCGGCGCTCCGCGCGTCAGGGACAGCGCGCTCGCGCTTGAATGTAAGCTCACGGGCACAGTCCCCGTCGGCGACCACACGATGTACATCGCGGAGGTCACCGCGGTTTTCGCGGACAGGGAAAAACGTCCCGTCTTCGCAGCGGAGGGTTACCGCAAACTCTGCGCGTTTGAAGCGACAGAATAATGAAAAGGTCCGCGGCGATCGCCGCGGACCTTTTTTCTTATGAGTTTAATATCTGCCTATGAGTTCAAAGTGAATATCCGGGAAATCCACTCCGTCCCGTATTCTGTAATCCCCGAGCGTCGGGTTGACGTATATCGGGTTTTCGTCGTATGTATACGCTTTTTCGTTCTCCGACATCGTGTAGATCAGCTCGTATTTGCGATGGATGGAAGGCGCTGTTCCTTTACGGTTGACGTAAACGTTGTTTTTGATATACGTAACCGGATTGTTCGCGTGATACGGATCGTCGAGATCGTCGTAGTTCAGGTGGATCTTCAGCATCTCGGGCCACCTTTCTGCGACCGCGGCGCGGTACGCGGGATCCTTCAGCTTTTCGAAGAGATCTCCCCACGTCCGCTTGCCGAATACGATTCCCCAAGAGCCGGCCGCTTCGGCGGCGGCGGGGGACCCCGCTTCTTCGATCTCCGTCCTCGTGCTCGTGCCCCATCCGCAGCTGCCTTCGATCACCGCGTTGTCTCTGAAAACGTTGTCGCGCCCGAGGGAGAACATGGCGGTGCAGTTGCCCGTTTTATAGAAAAGATTGGAGCAGATATCGAAACCGCTGGAGAACTCGTCAAGGTACAGACCGTACTGTCCCGCTCCGTCTGTCGGGACCTCGCCGAAATAGTTGTATCTCACCGTAATGTCTCTCGCGTCCACGATCCAGTCCGTATAGATAACTCCGCCGTCGTGAGAATTCTTCATCGCTGAGTCGAAGTCGTTGTATTCGATGACAAGATCTGTCGTACACGTGAACGAGATCGCCCCGCGCGAGAGATCCTCGAACCGGTTGTGAGTGACCGATACGTGCGTGCAGTCTCTGATATGGACGGCGTTCCACGTATCGTACAGAATATTGCCCGTTCTCACGAGGTTATTGTCGAAGACGACATTCGAGTCCTGCTCGAATTTTTTCACGTCGTCGTTGTTGCCGTCGACGAAAAGCGCGTGGCCGTAGGAATTGGCGAACGTGCATTCCCTGACCGTGAGATCCATTTCGCGGTTTTCCGTATCCCCGTTGAAATAAACCCCTTCTATCGCGGCCGTACCGCTGAATCCGCAGAGCTCGAGCGTGATCCCGCGGCACGACTCCGCGCTTATGAATCTGCCCGTCGCGTTTTTGAACGTCAGACCGCGGAAAGTGACGTCGTTCACATGGTCCATTGTAACCTGCGTACCCGGACCGGGGATGAAATACGATTCGTCGGGAGCGTAAACGTACAGAGTCTTCGCCTCGGGATCGATCCAGTATTCGCCTTCGTGGTCAAGCTCGTACGGCACGTTCATATAGCACATTTCGACGCCTTCTCCGTCAACTCCGGTCCAGAGACCTTCGTCCACTCTGAGATGTCCGCCGAATTCGTCCGTCGAGCTCTCGCCCACCTCCAGAAGACGCGAATCCTTATCATATCCTATGATCTTGAATGTGTCTTTTCTGTAACCGCGCACTATGTAGCCCCAGATCTCCATGGTGTCAAAGCACTTTTCATCATATCTCAGCAGTCGCTCGTGCATCAGATTCATTGTGATCAGAAGATGCGTCTCGTCGACCGTTTCAGCCATGGCGAAAAGATGGTCGGTGTTGTCGGAATACTTGTTGGGATAGCGCGCTTTGTCGCAGAGCCCCCCGCTGTAGAACAGGAAAATGTCTTTTTCGGAAAGACCGAGGTCGTATAACGGCGAGAGGTCCGCCTTTCTGATCTGATCGGCATATTTCTCGTTGAACATCCCTTTCTCGGCTTCCGAAACGACCTCAAAACTCCCGGCGTCAAAGCTTACGCCGTTGTCGAACACGACGTCTCCGTCGCCGTACTTGCAGTAAGTGATCGGGCATTCCGCCGTTCCGGAGTCCTCCGCCGTCAGGCTGATATCAAGAGGACCGTAATCGCCCGCCATGAACGCGACTTTGATACCGCTCCGTCCCGTTTTGTCGAGCGCGCGCACCGCGTCGCGTGCGCGCTCCCACGTCCTGAAAGGACGGTCGAACGATCCGTCGTTATCGTCGGAGCCGGTCGTCGAGACGTAGATATCGGCGTCAGTCACGAGAGGGTATTCTTTTTCGGTATAGTGAGAGCGTATTACGGGGGTGTTGTATCTCAGTATGAACGAGCCGTCGTATCTCTCGATTATCGCGGCGAACTGCTCGCGGGTCGCGAATCCGTCCGGCGCGAGTCTGTTGCCGTCCGTGCCGTTGATGATGCCGGCTTCTACCGCCCACTCGAGCGGCTCGTTCGCCCAGTCGCTCACTTTTTCATCGTCGGAGAAGGGCTCGAGGTCCGCTCTTTCGGGCACCGATACCGGCGCGCCCGATGAAAACCTGAACAGCATCGTTGCGAGCTGTTCGCGGGTGATGAATTCGTCGGGTCCGAAAGTGGTTTCGGTAAGTCCCTTGACTACTCCCGTTTCCTTCGCCCACGCTACGGCGTCCGTGTACCACTCGCCGCCCTTGACGTCCTCAAATCCACTCGGCGCGGACGGGGCGGGAGACTCTTCGCGCCGCCACAGAACGGTCGCGACCATCGCGCGGGTCAGCGACCCTTCGGGATCGAATTTCCCGTCGCCGACGCCGTTCATATATCCTGCGTTTACGGCGTAGGAGATCGAAGACTCGCTCCAGCGGCCGTTCTCAACGTCCGAAAAAACGGACGCCGCGTAAGAGGGAAGAGCCGCGGCGATCGCCGCGGCGAGCATTATCATCGCAATGAAGAGAGAGATGAGTTTTTTCATATTGCGTTTGCCTTTCGTAATGCGCCGTAAGGCGCAATTCATGATCTGCCGGGCGAAGCGCGGAAGATCAATTCACGTGCCGAAGGCACAATTCACGTCCCGAAGGGACAATTCATTTTCTCATGAATGAATTGCGCGCTTCACGCGCATGGATCGAACGCTTCGCATTCATGAATTGACGGCTTCCGCCGTCGTGAATTGATCGCTTCGCGATCGTTCAATAACGACCGATATCCTCAAAGTGAATATCCGGGAAATCCACTCCGTCCCGTATTCTGTAATCCCCGAGCGTCGGGTTGACGTATATCGGGTTTTCACCGTAAGTATACGCTCTTTCGTTTTCGTAAGTCGTGTAGATCAGCTCGTATTTGCGACCGGTGACCGGCGTTTTTCCCTCGGTGTTGACGTACACGTTGTTTTTGATATACGTCACCGGATTGTTCGCGAGATACGGATCGTCGAGATCGTCGTAGTTCAGGTGGATCTTCAGCATCTCCGGCCATTTTTCCTCTACCACGGCGCGGTACGCGGGATCCTTCAGCTTCTCGAGCAGATCTCCCCACGTCCGCTTTCCGTATCTGATCCCCCAAGAGCCGCCCGCTTCGGCAGCGGCGGCGGATCCCGCTTCTTCGATCTCCGTTCTCGTACTCGTGCCCCATCCGCAGCTGCCTTTGATCACCGCGTTGTCCCTGAAAACGTTGTCGCGTCCGAGAGAGAACATGGCGGTGCAGCTGCCCGTATTATAGAAAAGATTGGAACAGATATCGAAACCGCTGGAGAATTCGTCAAGGTACAGACCGAACTGTCCCGCTCCCGCCCCCGAGAATTCTCCGAAATAGTTGTATCTCACGGTGAGGTCTCTCGCGTCCACGATCCAGTCCGTGTAGATGACTCCGCCGTCGTTTGAATTCTGCATCGCGGAGTCGAAGTCGTTGTATTCTATGATAAGATCGGTCGTTCTCGTGAACGAGACCGCCCCGCGCGCGAGATCTTCAAAGCGGTTGTGTGTGACCGACACGTGCGTGCAGTCGTAAAAATGGACCGCGTTCCAGGTATCGTAGAGTATGTTCCCCGTTCTCACGAGGTTGTTGTCGAAGACGATATTCGTGTTCTGCTCGAATTTCTTCACGTCGGCGTTCTGACCGTCGACGTAAAGAGCGTGACCGTAGGAATTGGCGAACGTGCATTCCCTGATTGTGAGATTCATTTCGCGGTTTTCCGTATCCCCGTTGAAATAAACGCCCTCTATCGCTGCCGTACCGCTGAATCCGCAGAGCTCGAGCGTGATCCCGCGGCACGACTCCGCGCTTATGAATCTGCCCGCCGCGTTTTTGAACGTCAGTCCTCGGAAAGTGAGGTCGACAACTCGGTCCATCGTAACCTGAGTGCCCGGACCGGGGATGAAATACGCCTCGTCGGGATCGTACGCGTAAAGCGTCTTCGTTCCGGGGTCGATCCATATCTCGTGAGCGCAGTCGAGCTCGTAAGGAATATTGGAGAGACACATATCGATCCCCGTGCCGTCCGCGCCCGCCCATCCGGGTCTCATCCTGCCGAACTCGGATTCATACCAGTTGGCTATACTGAGTATATGGGTTTCGGGATCATATCCCGCCACCTTGAACGTGTCTTTTCTGTATCCTCTGTCTATGTGGCCCCATATCTCCATCGTCCCGAACTGTTTCTCTCCGTACGCCGACAGTTTTTTGTGGAAGATCGGGAACGTGATCTCAAGAGAAGTGTCGTCGTGCGTTACCGCCGAAGCGGGAAGACTGTCGGACCCGTCTTCGTACTTGTTCGGGAACCGCGCTTTGGTGCAGAGGTCTCCGCCGTAGAAAACGAGGATGCTGTCCTCGTCAAGACCGATTTCGTAAAGCTCCGATATATCGACTTTTTTGATCTTGTCCGCGAATTTGGGATTGAACAGAGGCAGATTCCCGTCCGAAACGGCAGAGAACGACTCCGGTTCGATACTCATGCCGTTGTCGAAAACCACGTCTCCGTCGCCGTATTTGCAGTAAGTTATCGGGCATTCGGGCGTTCCGGAGTCCTCCGCCGTCAGGCTGATTTCAAGAGGACCGTAATCGCCCGCCATGAACGCGACTTTGATACCGCTCCGTCCCGT
>JAFWPR010000112.1 GCA_017545225.1 Clostridia bacterium | reverse complement strand
ATGGAAGACCTCGACAAGCTCGAGGAACTCGGCAACTACATCAAGAGCGCGTCCCTCTGCGGACTCGGTCAGACCGCTCCGAACCCCGTTCTTTCTACTCTCCGCTACTTCCGCGACGAGTATGAAGCTCACATAAAAGAGAAGAGATGTCCTGCCGGCGTCTGCAAGAGCCTTCTCGCATACCAGATTGATCCCGAAAAGTGTAAGAAGTGCCATATGTGCGCTAAGGTTTGCCCGGCAGGCGCTATTCAGGGCGAGGTCAAAGAGATTCACTCCATCGACCCGACCAAGTGCGTGAAGTGCGGCGCTTGCTACGACACCTGCAAGTTCGGCGCGATCATCAAGAAATAAGAGGGGTAACAGATATGGATATGATCAATGTAAAAATCAATAACGTCGAGTACTCCGTTCCCGCCGGCATCACCGTTCTTGAAGCGGCGAAATATGCGGGCATCGAGATACCCACGCTTTGCTATCTCAAAGATATTAATGAGATCGGCGCCTGCCGCCTTTGCCTCGTCGAGGTCAAGGGCGCGAGAGGGCTTGTCACCTCCTGCGTTTACCCCGTGAACGACGGGATGGAGATATTCACCAACACTGAGCGCGTCCGTCAGGCCAGAAAAATGAACATCCAGCTTGTTCTTTCCTCTCACAGAAAGGATTGCCTCTCCTGCATCCGTTCAACGACCTGCGAACTCCAGCGTCTTGCCAATGAGTTCGGTGTGGATGAGCACTACTTCAACTCCGACGAGAAGAAACCCGATATCGACGAATCTTCTCCTTCCATCATCCGCGACAACAGTAAGTGTATTCTTTGCCGCAGATGCGTTGCCGTCTGTAACAAGGTCCAGTCGATCGGCGCCATCGGCGCACAGAACAGAGGCTACGATACCTCGATCGGCAGCCAGTTTGAACTTCCTCTCGCCGATACCACCTGCATCAACTGCGGTCAGTGTATCGTCGCTTGCCCGGTCGGCGCTCTTTACGAAAAGGACGACACCGCGAGGGTTAACGCTGCCATCTCCGATCCGACGAAACACGTCGCTATCTGCTGTGCTCCTTCCGTTCGCGCTCAGATCGGCGAGTGCTTCGGCCTTGAACCCGGCACTGACGTCGAGGGCAAGATGGTCGCAGCTCTCAAACGCCTCGGCTTCGACGGCGTTTACGACATGAACTTCACTGCTGACCTCACTATCATGGAAGAGGCGAACGAGTTCATTGAAAGACTCCAGAACGGAGGCAAACTCCCTCTCATCACTTCCTGCTCGCCCGGCTGGATCAAGTTCTGCGAGCATTACTTCCCGGATATGACCGAGAACCTCTCTACCTGCAAGTCTCCTCAGCAGATGTTCGGCGCGGTCTACAAGACCTACTTTGCCGAAAAGATGGGGATCGACCCGAAGGATATCGTCTTCGTGTCCGCCATCCCGTGTACCGCGAAAAAGTTCGAGGTCACCCGTGACGATCAGGACGCCGACGGAATCCCCGGCGTCGATATAGCAGTTACGACACGCGAACTCGGCAGGATGATCAATGCTGCGGGAATCGATTTCAAGAATCTTGCAGACGAGAAATTTGACACTCCGATCGATATCGGTTCCGGCGCGGGCGTCATCTTCGGCGCTACCGGAGGCGTTATGGAAGCGGCTCTCAGAACTGCGGCGGAAGTCGTTCTCGGTAAGCCGCTTGAAAAACTCGACTTCGACGAAGTCAGAGGTACCGATGGCATCAAGTTCGCTACCTATAAACTCGGCGATCTTGAACTCAACGTGGCTGTCGCTTCCGGTACCGGCAACGCGAGAAAACTTCTCAACGGCGTCAAGGACGGTACCTACAACGTTCAGTTCATTGAGATCATGGCGTGCCCGGGCGGCTGCGTCAACGGAGGCGGTCAGCCGACTCAGCCGTTCTCGGTTCGATCGAATGTCGATCTCCGCGCCGTCAGAGCAAGCGTTCTTTACAACGCCGACAAGAAGATGGATCTCAGAAAATCTCATGAAAACTCCATCATCAAGAAGATCTACGAGGAGTATCTCGAAAAGCCCGGCAGCCACCGCGCTCACGAACTGCTCCACACTTCTTACGTCAAACGCGGACAGTAATCATATTTCAAACGCCTCTTCCCGACATTTCGGGAAGGGGCGTTTTACTGTTTTTTACTCGAAATAGCTTTCGGTTATATTTACAAATATTAAAAAAGATGATATAATATAAAGAAGTTTTCAAAGAAATTTTTATTTTTGCCGGAGCAGGATAAATGGTTTTTTCTACCCCGTTTTTTATATTCTTTTTCCTTGCGCTGCTTTTCCCGTGTTACTATCTATTCAAGTCTACGGGCGCGAGAAAAGCGGTCCTTGTTGCGTTTTCTCTCGTATTCTATGCTTTCGGTGAGCCTGTCCTGATCGCTTTGATGCTCTTTATGATAGCGGTAAACTACCTCGGCGGACTCCTCGTTGCTTCCTGCCGTACTCTTCGCGGGGCGCGCGTGTGGCTTATCATATCCGTCGTCGTCGATCTCGGCATCCTCTGCGTATTCAAATATTCCGGTCTCTTTACCGAAACGCTGAATTCCGTCTTTCATTTGTCAATTCCCGTTCCGTCGGTCAGAATGCCTATCGGCATCAGTTTTTACACTTTCCAGGCGATGTCTTACGTTATCGACGTTTACAGAGGCGACGTCCGTCCTCAGCGGAAGATATTCAATCTGCTTCTTTACGTATCGTTCTTCGCGCAGTTGATCGCGGGACCCATAGTTAGATACAAAGACATCGAGAGTCAGCTTGACGACAGATCCGTACGTCTGTACGACCTGAACGACGGTTTCTTCCGTTTCTCTGTTGGCCTCGCGAAGAAGATCGTGATAGCCGACCAGTGCGCGGTGGCGATAAACGCCCTATACGGGATTTCAAACGTAACATTTCTCGCCCGCTGGGGCGGGGCGTTCTTCTACGCTTTGCAGATCTATTTCGACTTTTCCGGTTATTCGGATATGGCGATCGGTCTCGGCAGAATGTTCGGATTCCGATTTAACGAGAACTTCCGTCATCCTTACGCTTCGTCCTCCGCAACGGAGTTCTGGCGCAGATGGCATATCTCTCTGGGGACTTTTTTCAGGGATTACGTCTATATACCGCTCGGCGGTAACAGACGATACCAGATGCGAAATATAATCATCGTTTGGCTCCTGACGGGATTCTGGCACGGCGCATCTTGGAATTTTCTTCTTTGGGGCGCTTTTTACGCCGTACTTCTTATACTTGAGAAAAAGGTTCTTCTCGAGAGTTTTGAAAGAATGCCTCGCGTCGCTTCGTTCGTCATTTCAAAGCTTTACTTTATATTTATAACCGTTTTCGGTTTCGCGATATTCTATTTTACAAAGGATTTGTTTCCTTCGCTCGGATACCTCTTCGGCATAGGGGTGTCCTCATTTACGGATATTCCCACGATGTCGATACTTTCTCAGAACGTTTTTCTGCTGCTCGGAGGTATCGTTCTCGCTCTTCCCGCCGTCCCTTCTTTTTTCAAATGGTTCGGACAGAAAGTCGGCGTATCGTATGCCGTTTACAGATATTCGCGCCTTATCGTTTCCGTAGTGCTTTTGTTCCTTGCTACGGTGCGTATGGCGGGCAACAGTTACAGCCCGTTCCTCTATTGGGCTTTCTGAGGGGAGAGGGAAGATGAAAAGAAAGTATTCCGTACAGTACAAAAAAATCGACAAGATCTGCCTTGTCGTTATAGGCGTGCTGTTTTTCGCTTTTGTTATCGTAAACCTTTTTGGGATGATCTTCTTTAGACAGGAAAGATCGGAAAGAGAAAAAAGAGATCTCGCAAAGTTTCCGGAACTATCGTTCTCTTCATTGTTCGACGGGACTTTCTCATCCGGATTGACTGGGTTTTTCAGCGACCATCTTGTCTTTCGAGACGGGATGATCGACATTTCTAAAAAAGTCGATTCCATGTACGGAGTCAATTTCACTTTGGGTGATTCTTCTCTCGTCATAATTGACGGAGGTCAAAACTCCGGAGATGACAAAAAAGACGAATTGAACGGTCTTATCAATAAGATAACCAATCCGGAAACCGATCCGGTCGAAACGGATGAACCCGGGCCCGATCTCGGCACGCTTTCACTTTCAAAAAAGAGTATCAAACTTGCTGTCGGAAGCAGTACTACGATCTTTCTGAACGGTCTTGAGGCCGAAGCCGAAGTCAAATGGTCCGTCGATCCTTCCGGTACGCTCGAACTCGTATCTTCCGATAACTCAAAAGTCAATATCAAAGCGACCGTCGAAGGAACAGGCACGGTCGCATGCAGGGTAGGAGACGAAGAACTCACCTGTACGGTTTCCGTCGACAAACTCGAAGTAAAAGAAAACGGAGAAGTCGACGTCGTCTTCCAGAATGGTCTGTTCATATACGACGGAGCTGTTTATACGCCCGGTTTCTACAGCCCCGAAAATTTCACGTCGCTTGCCGACGTCGGGGTATATTACAAAAACCTTTTCGGAGCCGACAGAATGACGATCCTCGTCGGACCCACTTCCGGCGTCATGCTGGACAACGACGAACTCAGGGACGTCCTTATAGACTACAAATGGGCGTATGAGAGTATGAATTCGATCTGTGCTTCGAAAGGCCTTAACTGTCCCGATACCCGCGAGATGATCCAGGCTCACCGCGACGAGTACTTGTATTATAAGACTGACCACCACTGGACTGACCGCGGCGCGTACTATGCGTACGCAGCTTTTGCAAAATCAATCGGGTTGGAACCTACTCCGCTCGAGAACTTCAAAGTAGAGATCCTCAGCGAAACGTATCAAGGCTCAATGTACGACTATACTCAGAACGAGATGGTCAAGTCCTTCTTCGACACCGTCGAGGCTTATATGCCGACAAAACCGCAGACGATGACTATCCAGAATAAACAGGGAGAATATCAGACTTACGATTCAAGCATTATGACCTGGAGCGATACCTACGCTGCGTTCCTTTGCGGTGATAATCCATACACGGTCATAAACGTTCCGGAGAATCCGCAAGACCTCAATATTCTTGTTCTGAAAGATTCGTTCGGCAACGCGTTCATTCCGTTTTTATCCGAAAACTACGGGAACATTTACGTTGTCGATACGAGATATTCCGCGTTCAATATCAAAGACCTTCTCGGCGATATTCACTTCACCGATATTCTTTTCGTGAACAATCTTGAGGCGGCTTGTTCCCCCGCTTGGCCGACTCTTTATCTCAAGGCTGTCGGAGTTTATTGATCATTATCATTTTACGGGGTGCGTTTTATGGGGAAAGACGACGTCAGGGAAAATCTCCACTCGGATCACAGAAAGCGGGTACGCGAACGTTTCGAACGCGAGGGCGCTCTTTCGCTTGAACCTCACGTTTTGCTCGAACTGTATTTGTACGACGTTCTTCCGCGCGTAGACACCAATCCAATAGCGCATCGGTTGTTGTCCCGTTTCCGTTCTCTCGACGGCGTGTTTACCGCACCGTACGAAGAACTGATCAAGGTCAAAGGAGTCGGACCGGTTACCGCCTCGTATATTAAAAGAACGTCTTCGCAAATGGCGGACTCCGTCGTCGATTCATTCAGGTCGTCTCCCGTCGGAACGTTTGAAAAGGCGGCCGGTATCCTCGTCTGGACGTTCAGAAAAGACCCGTCTGCAGAACTTGTCGTTGTTAATCTCAATGAAGACTGCCTTATTCTTAGAATCGACAGATACAGGTGCGGGAGGGTGCCCGATGATATCGAAGAACAAATCGGAGGCCTAGCGGTCTCGGCTAACGCGAAATACGTAATAATCGGCGTCAGGAAAGGCTCGAAAGTTCCTGATATCGAACAAATAACCGATGACGTGACAGTACACGATATCATCGAAGTTTCCGGTTTTGACGCAAAGTCTCTTGTGCCTTGACGGCGGATTGGAGTTATTATATGTGCGGATTTGTTGGTTTTACCGGCAGAGTTGAGAGCAAAGAGACGGTCCTTCGCCGTATGGCGGACAGGATCCGTCACAGAGGTCCCGATTCCGACGGATATTACTTTTGGGAAGAAGGCGAGGCTGAACCCGTAGCGCTCGGTTTCCGCCGCCTGTCGATCATTGACCTTTCCGACGGTACTCAGCCGATGTTCAACGAGGACGGCTCTGTTGCAATCGTTTACAACGGAGAGATATATAATTTTCCGGATCTCAGAGAAGAACTTATTGCTAAAGGTCACGTTTTCAAGACGAGATGCGACACCGAGGTCATAGTCCACGGTTACGAAGAATACGGCGACGGTATCGTCGACCGTCTGCGCGGTATGTTCGCTTTCGTTATCTGGGATTCCCGAAAAAGAAGACTTTTCGGAGCGCGCGACCCCTTCGGTATAAAACCGTTTTACTATACGATAACTCCGTCGGGCCACTTTATTTTCGGTTCGGAGATCAAGAGTTTTCTCGAACACCCTGAGTTTCATCCCGAAGTCAATCCGAACGCGCTTCGTCCTTACCTCAGTTTTCAGTATTCCTCTATGGAGGAAACGTTCTTCAAAAACACTTATAAACTCCCGCCCGCTCATACCTTTGAATTCTGCGACGGTAAGTTCTCGAAAAAAGAGTTCTGGGACGTTGATTTTTCCAGGAAAAACCGGATCTCATACGACGAATGGGCGGAAAAGATCGACGCGCGTGTCAGAGAGTCCGTAACTGCTCATAGAATCAGCGACGTCAAGGTTGGCTCATTTCTGTCCGGAGGGGTGGATTCGAGCTATATCACCGCCGCGCTTATGCCCGACGATACTTTTTCGGTCGGTTTTGACGAACACAAATTTGACGAGACCGGAGAAGCCAAAGAACTATCCCGCCGCCTCGGGGTCAATAATTTTCTCGAACACCTCACCGCGGACGAGTGCTTTGAAGCGTTTTCGGACATTCAATACCACATGGATGAGCCTCAGTCGAACCCATCTTCCGTTCCGTTATATTTCCTGGCCAGGCTCGCGTCACAGCACGTTACGGTCGTGCTATCCGGAGAGGGGGCCGACGAGATCTATGCGGGATACGAGTGGTACGACGACGTGCCCGCTATGAGAAAATACAAAAAGATCCCTTCGCCCCTTCGCCGTCTCGCGGCCGCCGTGGCGTCCGGTCTTCCTCAGTTCAAGGGACACGATTTCCTGATCAAAGGGAGCGGCAGGCCGGAGAACTATTTCATCGGTCAGGCGTTCGTATATCCCGAAAAAGACGCGCTGTCGGTTCTTCGACCGAAGTACAGAGGAGGTCCCTCAATCCGTGATATTACCGGTCCCGTATACGACAGAGCGCGCGATCTCTGCGAAGTGGAGAAAAAGCAGTACCTCGACATAAAACTTTGGCTCCCGGGAGATATCCTTCTGAAGGCTGACAAAATGAGTATGGCTCACTCCCTCGAACTCCGAGTTCCGTATCTTGACCGGATCGTTATGGAAGAAGCGGCTTCGATCCCGCCGGAGTACAAGATCAACGGTATCGATACTAAAGCCGTTCTTCGTACCGCCGCTAACAAGACGCTTCCGGACGAATGGGCGAACAGGCCGAAAAAAGGTTTTCCCGTGCCTATCAGAAAATGGCTTGCAGAGGATCGGTTTTACGATCGCGTAAAGAAAGCCTTCACGTCCGACGTGGCCGCTGAATATTTCGAACCTGAAAAGCTCGGCCGTATTCTTGACGATCACAGAAACGGCAAGGCGAACAACGGCAGAAAGATTTGGACGGCCTTCACGTTCCTTACGTGGCACGACAGATTTATCAATTGATACCGGAGGACGAGATTATGGAACAAAAGGTGACGCCGGTCTTACTCGGTGCGGATCTCAACTGTTATAACGTTGCGCGCGCTTTTCACGAGGCCTACGGAGTCGTATCGCACGCTTTCGGCAGATACGCCGTATCCGCGACCAAATATTCGAAGATCGTCGATTTTACGGCGATCTCAGATATTGACAGCGAGGACGTCGCGCTTCGAGTGCTTACGGAATTCGCGGATAAACATGCGGGAGAAAAACTCGTCCTTTTCGGATGCACCGACGATTACGCGACGATGATCGCGCGTCTTCGTGAAAAACTTCCCGGATATATTATTCCTTATCCGGATCCCGCGCTTCAGCCTCTTATGGCGTGCAAAGCCGAGTTCTACGATCTTTGCGAAAAGCACGGCATTCCGTATCCATCTACTCGGATTCTTACGGGCTCCGTGTTGGCGTCGGATCTCTCAGGAGACCGTCTCGGTTTTGCTTATCCTATCATCATCAAGCCATCGTCGAGTATTGAGTACTGGAAACATCCTTTCGACGGGATGAAAAAAGTCTATCGCGCTTCTACGCCGGATGAAGCTGAAAAGATCATATCTGAGATTTACGCCTCGGGATATTCGGATAAAATGATCCTTCAGGAGTTCATTGAGGGCGGAGACGCTCACATGAGAGTTCTGACATGTTTCTCCGACGTTCGCGGAAGAGTACGGGCAATGTGTATCGGACACACAATGCTTGAAGAACATACGCCGAAGGGGCTTGGAAATCACGCGGCGATCGTGACGGAACCCGTTTCACGTTATCCTGTCGCTCAGAAGATCAAAGCGCTCCTCGAAGAAATGAAATATACCGGATTTTCCAATTTTGACATTAAACTGAACGGATCAGCGGAGGACGGCGATTTCCGTGTCTTTGAGATCAATCTTCGACAGGGAAGAAGCAATTATTACGTTACCTCCTCCGGGATCAACGTCGCGAAGCTTGCTGCGGAACTTTTTCTCGACGATGCCGACTCTCCTGAAATTCAGACTCAGGAGGACGAGTTTTTCTGGCATCATGTCCCTCGTTCCGTAGCATATAAGTATACGGAAGATAAAACTTTGGTTGAAAAAGCGAAAAAACTTGACCGTGAGGGCAGGAGCGCCTCTTCTCTGTGGTACAAATACGATCTTCGTTTTAATCCGATGCGCTTTATCTGCGTAACCGAACAGCTCCGCCGTCAAAAGAAGAAATACAAAAAGTATCACTCTATTGCCGATTGATCCGGAACGGTGAACAAATATGAAACTTTTAGGTATTCTCGGCGGTCTCGGACCGCTCTCAAGCGCGTACTTTTACGAGCTTGTTACAAAACATACTAAAGCGTCGCGCGATCAGGATCACATTGATATGATCATATCCTCCCGTGCCACGACGCCCGACAGAACTGCGTTCATCCTCGGAAGAAGCCCTGAAGATCCGCTTCCTTATATGATTGAGGACGCGAAACGGCTCGAAGCTTACGGCGCGGACGCAATCGTCATACCCTGCAATACCGCCCACTATTTTATCGGCGAAGTCAGAGAAGCGGTGAACGTTCCCGTCCCGAGCATAATATCCGAGACGTGCGAACACGTCAAACGTGCCGGTTTCAAAAAAGCTGCGATCCTGGCGACCGAGGGTACGGTTTCTTCGCGCTCGTATCAAAACGAGTTCGATTCGATCGGTTTGAACTGGGCCGTTCCCGACGCGGACGGTCAAGCTATCCTTATGGATATAATCTACGGCGACGTGAAGCGCGGAGTCATACCCGGACGTGAAAAACTTGACGCCGTGATCGATCCGCTAAAGAGAGAAGGCTGCGACTGCGCCGTACTTGCGTGCACGGAACTGTCGCTTCTTACCTCGCGCCTCGGAGGAGATTCTTTCTTTGTAGACTCGCTCGAAGTCCTTGCTGAGTGCGCGGTCAGAATGTTTGATAAGGAATATATTCCCTGATCGGAGTATTTGTATGCTTCTTAATAAATTGCTGTCGGAGAGCGTGTATACCGTTCTGAGGGGCAAACTCGAAAACGTTGATATCACCGGGATCCGTTACGATTCACGTACCGTGACGGCGGGTGATCTTTTCGTGTGCCTCAGAGGTGCCCTTACCGACGGCCATTTTTTTGCGGATAAGGCGTACGCTCGCGGCGCAAGAGCGTTTCTTACCGAACGTCTCCTCGAAGAACTTCCGGGGGACGCCGTTCAGATCTGTGTCTCGGATACAAGAAAAGAACTTGCCGTTGTTTCCGCCGTTTATCGCGGTCATCCCGCTGATTCGCTTCACGTTATCGGAGTGACCGGAACTAAGGGTAAGACGACGACAGCTCTTCTGATAAGCTCGATCCTCAATGGTGCCGGCGTATCGTGCGCCTATATCGGGTCGAACGGAGTTATCATCAACGGGGAACATATCGATTCCCCCAATACTACGCCTGAAAGCTGTGAACTTCAGAAATACTTCAGAATGATGGTCGACGCGGGCGTCCGTCATGTGGCCCTTGAAGTCTCTTCTCAGGCGCTCGATCATTTCCGAGTATACGGCGTTCCTTTCGACGTCACCGTATTCACCAATCTTTACCGAGACCATATAGGTGAGGGTGAGCATTCTTCGTTCGAGGAATACAAAGCCGCGAAAGCAAAACTGTTTACCGACTATAAAAAGGAACTTATCATAACCAACGTTGACGATCCGAATTCCATCGCGGTTACCGGGAGTGACGTCGTCACACCCAGGCTATCTTATTCGATCAATGACCGTGACGCCGATTATTTTGCCGACGTGATCAAACCGTATAGAGATCGGACGAGTCTCGGGATCTCTTTCGTATGCCATCATAACGGTATTTCAGTTCCCGTTAGCCTCAAATCTCCGGGCAGATTCAGCGTCAGCAACGCGCTTGCCGCCATAGCTGCCGTCGGACATTACGGAATCGATACTAAAACCTCCTCGGAGATACTCTCAAACGTCACCGTTACGGGTCGCTTCGAGATCGTAGAAGGTATAGAAGGAAGAACTTTCATCATTGACTACGCTCATAACGGTATCAGCCTCGAAAGCGCGCTTTCCGTGTTGCGGGAGTATTCGCCTGAAAGGATCATATGCGTTTACGGTTCGGTCGGCGGCAGGACAAGAGAGAGAAGACGCGAACTTGCCGAGGCAGCGTCAAGACTTGCCGATTATTCTGTCATTACAAGCGACAACCCTGATTTCGAGCCTCCTTCGGATATTGCTTACGAGATTGCTTCTCATCTTGAAAAAGGTGCGAAGTATGAGATCGTCGTTGACCGAGACGCAGCGGTCAGGCGCGCTGTTCGTATCTCGCGCGAGGGAGACGTTGTTTTGTTCGCCGGTAAAGGACATGAGAGATATCAGCTTATTGAGGGGGTAAAAGTACCGTTCTCCGAACGAGCGATCATCGAAGAAGAATGCGAAGCGATCAGAAGAGAAGAGATTAAAAAGAGGATAACGGCTCAAACCGTCTGAAAAACAACAGGCGAACATCTGTTTACTTTTTCGACCGATTAAGGTATAATATCCTCAAAGAGTATTTTTTGGAGAAAAAAATGGAAAAACTGACCGGTAAAGAACGCGCTATATACGAGTATGTGAAAGATACTATCGAAAAGAACGGATATTCGCCGTCCGTAAGGGATATTCGATCAGCTCTCGGTATCAAGAGCACGTCGACAGTCCACGTTTATATTCAAAAGCTCGAAGAAAAAGGCCTGATATCAAAAGAAGACGGAAAGAGCAGAACTCTTCGAGTAGACGGATCTGACTACGCGGGGATCAAAGTACCGATCATCGGTGCAGTTACTGCGGGAGTGCCGATCCTTGCCGTTGAAAACCGAGAGGGTTACGTCGTCTGTTCTCCGAAAAACCCCGTCGGTGACAAAAAACGCTTATTTGCTCTTCGTGTTAGGGGCGAAAGTATGATCGATGCCGGGATCCTCGACGGTGACATAGTAGTCGCCGAGCAGTCTCCCGTCGCTGAGGACGGGGATATAGTTATCGCACTTATCGGTGACGAAGCGACGGTAAAGTCTTTCTACCGCGAAAACGGTCGCATAAGACTTCAACCGCAGAACAAAACGATGAAACCGATAATCACCGACGAGGTCACGGTTCTTGGAAAAGTGATCTCATGCGTCAGATATTACGACTGATCTGCAACGCGCAGGGCGGGGTAAATACCTCGCCTTTTTTATTTTCCGGAATATTTAGATTATATTTCGCAGAAAATACTATTCGACTGTATTCTTCGGAGGTGACGGCGGTGGTTAACGAGGCTGAGTTCAGTTCATTATCTTTTCATGGTGGGACCGACAGTCATCTGTACGAATATCTCGGAGCGCATCCGGGAACGGCGGAAACAGGGTTTTTATGCTCATTCCGGGTGTGGGCGCCGAACGCGGAACGGGTCTCTCTTATTTCCGACAGGACGGGCTGGGACTCCCCGCAGGAGATGAAGAATCTTGGCGGCGGAGGTATCTGGGAGACGGAACTGTTTTCAAACTCGTCTTTCTCAGGGGTCCTTTATAAATATCTGATTCTGAGCAGGGACGGTACTTTACGCGAAAAATACGATCCTTTTGCTTTCGGGACTGAGTTCGGTGGAGGACGCGCATCCGTTGTCTCAGAGCCGTGTTATTCGTGGGACGATTCTGGGTATATCGAATATCGAAGATCCGTTACGGAAAGATCTGAAATGACGGGTTACTTCTATCCTGCCCCTCTCAATATTTATGAGGTTCACCTCGGTTCGTTCATAACAAAAGACGGCGCTTCAACCCGTGACGGAACTCATTATTCGGACTACAGAACACTCGCGCCTGTCCTTGCCGGTCACGTCAAACGGTGCGGATTCACTCACGTGGAACTTCTGCCGGTCATGGAACATCCTTACGACGGATCATGGGGCTATCAGATAACGGGGTATTTCTGCCCGACTTCAAGGTTCGGTAAGCCGGAGGACTTTGCTTATTTTGTAAATTATCTTCACCGTGCAGGTATAGGTGTTATTCTCGACTGGGTCCCCGCCCATTTTCCGAAGGACGGCGCCGGCCTCTCTCTTTTTGACGGTAAGCCCCTTTTTGAATATAGCGGCGCTGATATGATGGAAAATAAAGGATGGGGAACGCTATGTTTCGACGTAAGTAAACCCGAGATAAGGTCGTTTCTTATCTCAAATGCGCTTTTCTGGTTCAGGGAATATCACGTTGACGGACTTCGTGCGGATGCGGTAGCTTCTATGCTGTATCTTGATTATGATAAAAAGCCGGGTGAATGGACGCCCGGTAAATACGGCGATAACAGGAACGCCGACGCCGCAGATTTTTTCAGAGAATTGAATAGGGCGGTTTTCGCGGAATTCCCCGAGGCTCTGATGATAGCCGAAGAGTCGACGGCGTGGGAGGGAGTAACGCATCCCGCGGACACAGGAGGGCTGGGATTCAACTTTAAGTGGAATATGGGATGGGCAAACGATATGTTCGAATACGTTTCGACGGATCCCGTTTATCGTTCGGGGATCCATTCCAAACTTACGTTTCCTCTTTTTTACGCTTTTTCGGAAAATTTCATTCTTCCTGTATCCCATGACGAAGTCGTTCACGGTAAAAGATCCCTGATTGATAAAATGTGGGGTTCATATGATGAAAAGTTTTCCATGTTGCGTTCATTTTTTCTTTTTATGATGACTTTCCCGGGAAAGAAACTGGCGTTTATGGGATGTGAATACGCTCAATTCCGGGAATGGGATTACGAAAACCAACTTGAGTGGTTTATGAAAGATTATCCGCGTCACGGTCAGATGGAGAAGTTCGTTTCCGATCTGAACGCAGTCTATCTTTCACAGCCCTCTCTTTGGGAGATCGATTTCGGATGGGAAGGGTTTGAGTGGCTGGACGCAGAAGGTAAAAACGATAATAGGGCTGCATATGTCAGAAGATCGATCGACAAAGACTTCGTCGTCGCAGTATTCAACTTTTCTGCAAAAAAACTCGTTTCCTACTTATTACCCGTGAAATGCGCCGGTGATTATTCCGTGATAATTTCAACCGACGATATAAAATACGGTGGAACGGGTGAGTTACTGTCTGAAACAGTCCTACCTTGTACGGACGGACTCTCGTTGAACATGGCTCCTCTTTCCGCGGCGCTTTTGAAAAGAAGATCGAAGAATTTCAGTATCAACGTTCGGGAGGTAAACTGAATGTACAGAAAGCAGCAAACCGTCGCACTTGTTCTTGCGGGCGGAGGAGGAACGCGGCTTCGTTCTCTTACGAACGAAACGGCAAAACCCGCGGTCACTTTCGGTGGAAAATATAAAATAATTGATTTTACGCTCTCAAACTGTGTCAATTCCGGGATCGATACTGTAGGCGTTTTGACCCAGTATAAACCGTCGGAACTGTCTGAGCACATCGGAACGGGTGAGGTGTGGGACTTTAACAGAAAAAAAGGCGGGATTTTTATTCTCCCGCCTTATTACGACCGAAACGGAGGGAGCTGGTATTCCGGAACAGCCGACGCCGTTTATCGAAATACGGACTTTATAAAACGTTATGGCGCTAAAAACGTACTGATCCTCTCGGGCGATCACGTTTACAAGATGGATTACGGAAGAATGGTAGAGGAACATGAGAGGCGAGGAGCCGACCTTACCGTCGCAGTTTTTCGCGTCCCGCTGACCGAGGCTAAGAGATACGGTATCATGACTGTCGACGGAGATCTCTTTGTTACGGGGTTTGATGAAAAACCGGATGACCCGGTTTCCGACGTCGCGTCAATGGGTGTTTACGTTTTCACTTCCGACGTGCTGTTTGATCTTTTGTCCTCGGATGCAGACGACCCGGAGTCTGAACACGATTTCGGGAAGAACGTGATACCGTCCCTTTTGTCGAAAGGAGGAAAAATTCTTGCGTACCCGTTTTTCGGTTATTGGCGTGACGTCGGAACGGTTCAATCCCTTTGGGAGGCGAATATGGACCTCCTCGGAGAAACACCTTCGTTCGATCCTTACGATATGCGCTGGACCGTTGCGACCGGAGAAGAGCCGCTTCCTCCCTCAAGGGTCGGAACAGATGCTGAAGTAAGGAATTCATTATTATCAGACGGCGCATTTATTTGCGGTGTTCTTGAAGATTCCGTCGTTTCACCGGGCGTTACTGTTGAGAACGGCGCGGTCGTTAAGAGATCGGTTCTGATGAATAACGTTAAGGTCAAAAGAGGAGCGCGGATTCTATACTCCGTCGTAGGCAGAGATTCCGTCGTCGGTGACGGCGCGAGGATCGGGTCTGACACCGTAGATCCCGTATCCGGTAAGAATACCATCCTTCTGATCGAGAACGGAAGTGAAATATCCCCGGGCGCCGTTATGCGCGCAGGGGCCGAGGCGGTTGCCTTATGATAAAAGTATTATTCGTTACTTCGGAGGCGACCCCGTTCGTCAGTACGGGAGGACTCGGTGAAGTTTCCGGGTCTTTACCGCGAGCGATCAACAAGTCAGGACTTGCCGAAGTATCGGTCGTTCTGCCGATGTATATGTCGGTCAAACAGAAGTATTACGCAGAAACGAAACCCGTATACGAGGGCGAAGTCGATCTTTCGTGGAGAAAACAGTATATCGGAGTTAGAAAAACTGAATACCGGAGCGTAAAGTATTATTTTGTCGACAATGAATATTATTTCGGCAGGGAGATGATATACGGGAATTACGACGACGGAGAGCGTTTCGCTTATTTCGGAAAAGCGGTCTGTTCCATGATTGCGGCGGGAGTCGTATCGCCTGATATCGTTCACGCCAACGATTGGCAAAGCGCCCTTTCCGTCATATATCTTAAAAGGCAGTTTCCGGAACTATACAATATCCGATGCGTATTCACGGTTCATAATATCGCATATCAGGGAAGATACGGAATCGGTATCGCCTCCGACGTTTTCGGACTGTCGCAAGATGATGCTCTGCCGCTGACGTTTGACGGTGATCTCAATCTTATCAAAGGTGCGATTACTTTGTCTGACGCGGTAAATACTGTCAGCAGGGGGTACGCACAAGAGATTTCAGACGGATTTTACGCTTACGGTCTCGAAGATGTGATCAGAAGCAGACCTGAAGGTTTTCACGGTATAATCAACGGGCTTGACGACTCGTTCGATCCGGCGAATGACGCAACAATTCCGAGCAGGTATTCAGAGGCAGATCTTAAAGGGAAAGAAAAATGCCGAGAAAAGTTGTGCCTTGAATTCTGTATAGAAAATAGAGCAGAGTCTCCGATCGTCGCGATGGTAACTCGTCTTGCGCCTCAAAAAGGGATAGACCTTGTCATTCGCGTCGCAGAAGAAATAGTTCGCGACTTCGGCGTGACGCTCGTCGTTCTCGGTACCGGGCGCACCGAATACGAAGCCTTTTTCCGATCTCTCTCCGAAACGAATAAAGGGCGCGTCGGGTACGTTGACCGTTTTGACAATTCGCTTTCCCGTCTTGTATATTCCGGTTCTGATATGTTTCTGATGCCTTCGCTGTTCGAACCGTGTGGGATATCGCAGCTGACTGCGATGAAGTACGGGACGCCGCCGATCGTAAGAGAAACGGGTGGTCTTAAAGATACGGTCATCCCGTACAACGAATTTACCGATGAGGGAACGGGTTTCTCTTTCGCCAATTATGACGCTTATGAAATGAAAAACACGATCGGGTACGCAGTATCGGTTTTCAGAGATAAAAAAAGATGGGAAGGGATCGTAAAACGCGCGATGAAAGCAGACTTCAGTTGGAAACGTTCGGCAGAAGAATACGTTAAGATATACAAAGAAATCATGAGGTGAAAAATGCAGACGTCTTTTTCTCGTATCACCCGGGAAGAACTATCAGCAGGATTTGAAAAAAAGTTCGGCGTCACTCCGTCTGACGCTACTGCGGAGCAGTGGTATTTCGTGCTGTCAGGCGCCATTATGGAGAGACTTGAGGACGCTGTAATAAAAACAGTGGATAAACAGCGCAGCGCGAAAAAAGTATATTATCTCTCTATGGAGTTCCTTGTAGGAAAAAACCTGAAATACGCCGCCGATGCGATGGGACTGTTATCAAATATCGAAGAACTGATAACGGTCGAAAGTCCTGCATTTACTTTTGAACAGATCGAGGAAGTAGAGACCGACCCCGGACTCGGAAACGGCGGACTCGGGCGGCTCGCCGCATGTTTCATGAATTCTCTTTCTTCTCTCGACTATCCCTCCGTGGGTTATTCAATCCTATATGAAAAGGGTTTCTTTACACAAACGGTCGTCGAAGGAGAACAGATAGAAAAACCCGACGGGTGGCTTAAAACAGGGAAGCATTGGCTTGTTCCGCACGAAGAAGAGTCAGTCGAGGTGTCAATGGGCGGGGAAGTAAGGGAATTTTGGGGAAACGACAGGCTTCATACTTTTATCGAAGGCGGCGAAAGGTTTCGGGCAATTCCATACGATCTCCCCGTACCGGGATTTCGAACCGAAACCGTGAATTATATCAGACTTTGGAAAGGCGAAAAGATCGAAACGGTAAAAGATAAGGTTTCTTCCGGAAAAGACGAATGGTGCGGAGATGAGATCTCCGCTTCTCTTTATCCGTCGGATGACAGGAACGAAGGAAAACTGCTTCGCTTGTCCCAGCAGTATTTTCTCGTAAGCGCAACGGTCGCGGATATCGTTAACCGTCATAAACGTCTTTACGGTTCGCTCGAACGTTTTGCAGAACTTACGGCGATCCATATCAACGATACACATCCCGCGCTTGCGATACCGGAGTTAATGAGAATCCTTATGGACGAAAACGGTTATTCGTGGGACGACGCGTGGGAGATCGCGTCTTCCGTATTTTCATATACGAACCACACTGTTATGCCCGAGGCACTTGAATCGTGGAACGCCGATCTGTTCAGACTTCGTCTGCCGAGGATATACGCTATAGTAAAAGAAATAAACGAAAGAATTTGCCGTCAGTTCTGGGAAAAATTCCCCGGCGATTTTTCGAGGATATCCCGTATGGCGCCAATATCGTACTCGCGCGTAAGAATGGCAGAACTATGCCTTTCGGCAGCTCATACAGTCAACGGTGTGTCTCGAATTCATTCTGAAATCCTGAAAACGAATGTTTTCAGGGATTATGCGGAGTACGCTCCGGGAAAGTTCACGTCTGTAACGAACGGAGTAACTCATATCAGGTGGCTTGCGTTATGCAATCCGGCGCTCGCGTCGCTGATCAAAGAGGCGATCGGAGAGAGATTCCTCAAAGAACCGGAGTCCCTTGGCGATCTTTTGAAATTCAAAGATGACGCATCGTTTCTTGATTCACTCGCCGAAGTTAAGTACGCAAACGCTGTAAGGTTTTCCGAAAAGTGTTCGGAGCACGGAGGTGTTTACCCTGATCCCACCTCTTTGATAGACGTTCAGATCAAGCGTTTTCACGAGTATAAACGTCAGCTGATGAACGCTCTGAAGATCCTGTATCTCTACGTTGGAATAAAGAGCGGGCTTTTTGCCGATCTGCCCTCGGTCACATTCGTCTTCGGCGGAAAGGCGGCGCCCGGATATAAAACGGCAAAGACCGTCATGAAACTTATATGGAATATAGGGACATTATTATACCGGGACGTAAAGGTACGCGATAGGATCACACTTGTTTTTGCGGAAGATTACGGGGTTTCGTCCGCTGAGTTGATCATTCCCGCTGCTCATATAGGAGAACAGATCTCGCTTGCCGGAAAAGAGGCGTCGGGAACTGGTTGTATGAAATTGATGATGAACGGCGCGCTGTTACTCGGAACGCCTGACGGCGCAAATCTTGAGATCAGAGACGCAGTAGGTGAAGAAAACTCGTATATATTCGGACTTGACTCAACAGAGGTTGAAAGAGAGTTGCGCGAAGGCTACAGGCCGATGAAATACTACTTGCGGAACGAGAGGGTACGCGTAGCTGTTGATGCGCTTGATCTGATCCCCGACGTATCTGTAAGCGAAGAAATTAAAAGGTACCTTCTGTTTTCAGGCGACCGGCCTGACCCGTATATGTGTTTACGTGATCTCGAGCCCTTTCTCAACGTATGGGAAAGAGCAGTTCGGGACGCTTCCAATCGCACATCTTACGCATCAAAAGCTTTAGTCAATATAGCACTGAGCGGTCGGTTTTCTTCCGACAGGGCTGTGAAGGATTATGCGGAGAAAATATGGAAAATAGAGAATGTCAGGTAGAATATTACGAGTTCAAAAGAATAAAAAAAGGCGATTCGTATAACGACGCTTCTCTTTTCGGGGCGTTTCCTGACGACGCAGAAGTGACCTTTATTCTTTCCGCGCCGCGCAGTGACTCAGTCTTTGAGGTAAAATTGGCTGTGGCACCCGACGGCGGAAATGAAACGACGTTTTACGGTGCGGACTTTTTCGAAATCAACGGATCGAGAGATATGTTCCGCGTTACGGTTAAAATGGACGAGCTGATAATTAAGACAGGAAAAGGAACCGGATTGTTTTTTTGTCGTTGGGAAGTCAAAAGTTTTTCGGGAACACGCTATTTTGGAGGTGAACTGTCAAAAAAACTTACGGAGTACCCCTCGCCTGAAACGGCCCGGCGTCAACTGCTCGTGTTTTCGCGTGGATTTGAAACGCCGGAGTGTTTTAAGGGGAGCGTCGTTTATCAGATATTTCCCGACAGATTTCGCAAGAGCGGGAAATGCGGTCCTAAGGCGGGAACGGTCAGCAAAAAATGGGACGACTGTCCTTCTTTTCCTGAATATCCCGGTGCGCATCATCCAAACAACGATTTCTTCGGAGGAGATATCTTCGGCATTGAAGAAAAACTTGATTATCTTTCTTCGCTCGGCGTCACGGTTATTTACCTCAATCCGATATTCGAGAGCGAGTCAAATCATCGTTACGATACCGGAAATATGATGAAAGTAGATTCTTCCCTCGGGGGAGACGCAGCGTTTCGATCTCTAATCTCCAGAGCGAAAGGAAAAGGGATCAAGATCATCCTTGACGGAGTTTTCAATCACGTCGGTTCGGACAGCGTATATTTCAACAGATACGGCAGGTACGGAGAGGGAGGCGCTTATAAATCAAAAGAGAGCGAGTATTATCCGTGGTTTTTCTTTGACGAATACCCGAACAGTTACAGAACGTGGTGGGGTGTCGAAATTCTCCCTAAAGTGAACTGCGACGAATTGTCTTACAGAGATTTTATTAAAGATAAATTTCTTAAAAAATGGATGGACTGCGGCGTATCCGGTTGGCGCATCGACGTCGCAGACGAGTTGTCCGATTCTTTTCTTTCCTTTCTGCGTGAAAACGTAAAGAAATCGGATCCCGACGCCGTACTTATAGGCGAAGTATGGGAAGACGCGTCAAATAAGATAAGTTACGGTAATAGGAGAGAGTATCTTTACGGGAACGAACTCGACGGCGTGATGAATTATCCTCTTCGCGACGCGCTTATATCTTATATGTTATCAGGAAACGCGGAACGTTTACGTGACGCGACCGAGGGTCAGTACCGGAGATATCCTAAACAGTCGTCCGACGTGTCGTTCAATATCCTCGGTTCTCACGATACTGTTCGTATACTTACCGCAATGGGAGGAGAACCGTGCTCTGATAAAACGAACGACGAAAAATCAAAGAGCCGCCTTTCGGCAATGGACAGAAAACTGGCAAAAAAGAGACTTATGGCCGCGTATTCGACAATATGTATGCTTCCCGGAGTTCCCGTGATTTATTACGGTGACGAGGCGGGCTGTGAGGGATACGGCGATCCGTTTTGCCGCGGAACTTTTCCTTGGGAAAACGAAGACGGTGAGCTGCTTTCATTTTTCAGAGAAGCAGGAAAAGAGCGAAGAAAAGAGCCCCTTCTTGCAAAGGGACTCTTTGAGATCGTTTATCTTGACTCAGACGTTTTCGCATTCCTGCGAACTCCGGAAAACGGAGAAGAATATGCTTTGCTGACTGTCCTTAACAGAAGCGAAAAAACCGTTGAAATATCATTGAACGCAGGAACGTTCGGGATAGGACCCGTCAGCGTCCTGAAAAAGAGGATAACGCTGTCGGAAGCCGTTTTGCTGACGGATCTTTACGGGTAAACCTTGCTCGGCTTATCAGCCTCCGTTTTTTCGGCTTCATCAAGAGCGCGCCTGAATTGAGTTTCGTACAGCTCGGTGTAGACTCCTCCCCGTCCGACAAGTTCCGAGTGTGTACCGCTTTCGGTTATAACTCCGTCTTTAAGAACGATTATCTCATCGGCGGCAAGAACGGTCGAAAGGCGGTGCGCGATAAGAATGCTTGTACGTGATTCGATTATCGGTTCTATGGCGTCTTGAATCTTGCTCTCTGAGATAGAGTCGAGAGACGAGGTCGCCTCGTCGAAGATCAACAGAGCGGGATCTTTCAGGAGGACTCTTGCGATCGAGACGCGCTGTTTTTCACCGCCTGACAGTTTGAGACCTCTGTTCCCGACGACAGTATCAAGACCGTCGTCGCATTTCTCAATGAAATCGAGAATATTTGCTTTCCTGCATGCTTCGATAAGTTCGTTCTCGGTTGCTTCGGGCTTAGCATAGAGAAGGTTATCTCTTATCGTCCCGTTGAACAGAT
>JAFWPR010000111.1 GCA_017545225.1 Clostridia bacterium | reverse complement strand
GTAATCTCTGACGATAAGAAAATACTCGTCATACCCCATTTGATCTATGACTGATAGTTCATAATCAATACGGTCGCGATATACGGTTTCCGTGTGTTGTGAGTCAAAAACGATCCTTCCCTCGGAAACCTTACTGTCAAAACCTTTTATGGCGAGTTCTTTCAAATAATTCTTCGGGGTTTTCCCTTCTTCGGGGGAATACTTCGGCAGATAAGTTTTGCCGAATTCGAGTTCAACGGAACAACGGTCTGCTATTGTTCCCGCAGTCTCAACAGATCCGGGAAACTTTTCGAAAAGCCTCTGCATTTCCGCTGTGCTTTTATAGTAAAACTCATCAGTCTCAAATCCGATCGGTCTTCCGTCGCTCAGGACGCTGCCCGTTCCGATACAGAGAAGAACCTCCTGATCTTTAGCATTTTGTCTCTCAAGATAATGAACGTCGTTGGTTGCTACAGTCGGAATTGACAAACGGTTTGAGATATCGAGTAAAGCGGCATTGACGACTCCCTGATCGGAGAGGCCGTGATCCTGTATTTCAAGGTAGAAATTCCCTTCCCCAAAAACAGAAAGCAAAAGCCCGGCTTGCTCAACCGCGCCGTCATAGTCTCCGGCAACGATTGCCCGCGGAACGGCTCCAGCGAGACATGCAGAAAGAGAAATCAGTCCTTCGTGATACTCTTTCAAAAGATCGATATCGACTCGCGGCTTTGAATAAAAACCCTCGGTGAAGCCAAGAGAAGACAACTTCATCAGGTTTTTATAACCGATCTCGTTTTCAGCAAGGAGAACAAGATGATTCGCTTTGACGCCCTTTCCGGCGTTCTTATCAAAGCGAGAACCGGGAGCAACGTACACTTCGCAACCGATTATCGGTTTGACCCCTTCCCTGACGCAAGCTTTGTAAAAATTCACGGCGCCGTAAAGGACGCCGTGGTCGGTCAAAGCGACCGCACCGTGTCCCTCGGCTTTCGCCTTTTTCGGAATGTCGACTACCCTGCAGGCTCCGTCGAGGAGGCTGTATTCACTGTGAAGATGAAGATGAGCGAAACTGTTACTCATCGGTCCTGCGCTCTCCTCTCTTTCTGGCTTTTTCTGCTATTTCCAGTATTCTGTCAAGTCGGTGAAGTAATCCGGACTTTGAGACCGGTGGTTTTGTTTGACGCGCAAGTTCGGCAAGGGACATCTGAAAATTCTCCATTCTGAGTCTCGCGGCTTCCTCCAACTCCGGAGGCAAGGTAGAGACCATACCGAGCGAGTCAAGATATTTAATCGCATCGATATACTTTGCCGACGCCCCGATCGATTTTTTGATATTCGCCGTTTCAAAGTTAACGAGTCTGTTTGCGGAATTTCTGATCTCGCCGATCATTTTTCTGTTAATAACGTCGAAGACAACGGAATTAACGCCCATTTTTCCGAATACGTCCTTAATAGCGTCTCCGTCTTTGAAATAACACGTATAATAGCCGTTGCGAAATGACGTTTTCGGTTCGAATCCCGCAGAGATAAGGACTTGTCTGATAAAATCACGGACAAGCGGATCTTTAGCAAGAAATTCAAGATGAAGACCCTTCTCGGGATCGGTGACTGTTCCGAAAACGAGGAAAAGGGATTTTAAGAGTTCCGCCTTACAGTTATCGCATCTTGAAAGAGAAAGAAGACGGAATAACCTGTCTGCGTCTGTTCCGGGTTCTGCCATTACGGATAAAGCAATTTTCCTCGTACGAAGGCAGCAATTCTTCTTAGGCAATTTACTATTTATATCATTTTTTACGTTTGCACAATAAGATATACCGCTCATCTCATCTCACGTAGATCAATTCACATTCCAAAAAACAGCCGAATCGGGCGTAAACAGTCTCTTTAATCATTTCAATCAGCGTTAGTACGTCATTCGCAGTCGCGCCGCCGATATTAATAATAAAACCGGCATGTTTTTCCGATACCCTGGCTCCGCCTACCGTCAACCCTTTCAGCCCTGCTTCTTCAATCATTTGTCCTGTGAAACGGCCTTCGCATCTTTTGAAGACACTGCCCGCACTCGGATATTCAAGAGGCTGTTTTTGCTGCCTTCTCTCAAGATAATCTGCCATCATATTCTCGATTGATCTACGATCCCCCGATGAGAGGCGTAATTCGGTCGAAAGTACAACGTCATCAATTCTTCTGAAAACGCTCTCGCGATAACCGAACTTATGATCTTCTTTTTTATACGTTTTTATCTCACCGGAGACCGGATCAATCGATCTGGTTACGGAAACGACGAACGACATTTCTCCTCCGTAGGCGCCGGCGTTCATATACACCGCACCGCCCACGCTTCCCGGTATCCCGAATGCAAATTCCAAACCGCTGAGAGAATAACGTGCCGCTGTCCGGGCAACGGACGTCAGAGATGCGCCGCATCCGGCAGTGATTACGTCGCCGTCGACTTTAACACTGTCGATTGCAGACGTGGAAACGACCGCTCCGGTAAATCCATCGTCCGAGAAAAGAACATTGCTTCCTTTTCCTACGATAAAGTACCTGACGCCCGACTCTTTCAGTTTTGAGAGGACAAAAACGAGACTTTCTTCGGTTTTAGGCGTGATAAAATAATCAGCGGGACCGCCGATTTTGAAAGTAGTATGTGAACTCATAGGCTCATCCGTCAGAACGGAGAGCCCGTGAGTACCGTTTTCGGTATTATAAGAGAGCAATTCCTCTGTCAATCTGTTTTTCATCACGCGGTCACCTGACGATCGTATTTCCTTCGAAAATCTTCAAACCGTGAACTTATGATACGTTTTTTTGCCCTTCTTGACAATGACGCCGTCGGGTGCTTCAAACGCAGCTTTATCAACAGTTTTATCGATAGCGGTTACTCTTTCACCGGCAACAACGATACCGCCCTGCTGAATGAGTCTTCTCGCTTCGCCTTTGGAAGGCGCGAGCCCGGAGACGGTGAGCATATCGATGACGGAGACCGCTCCGTTAATGAATAAATCCCCCGGCAACGCGGTCGAAGGCATATTCTCGGAAGAACCGCTTCCTCCGAACACAGACTTCGCCGCATCCTCACATTTCTTTGCTTCTTCTTCTCCGTGAATCAGGGCGGTTACCTCGTACGCAAGCCGCTCTTTGGCGCGGTTAAGATCAGCTCCTTCCAGTTTCTCGTAATCTGCAATTTCCTCGAGATTCATGAAAGTCAGCATCTTCATGCAGTTTATGACGTCGGCGTCAGCAACGTTACGGAAATACTGGTAGAAATCGTAAGGAGACGTTTTCTCCGGATCGAGCCAGAGGGCGCCCTTTTCGGTCTTGCCCATCTTTTTTCCTTCAGAAGTGAGAAGAAGTTTGAAAGTAAGCCCGTATACTTCGGCTCCTGCTTTTCGCCTTACGAGTTCAACACCGCCGATTATATTGCTCCACTGATCGTCTCCGCCGAGTTCCAGTTTGCAACCGTAGTCGGTGAAAAGTCTGTAGAAGTCATAACTCTGCATGATCATATAGTTGAATTCAAGGAACGTGAGACCGGTCTCCATTCTGATCTTGTAGCACTCGGCGGCGAGCATTCGATTCACCGTGAAATGAGGACCGACTTCGCGCAGAAAATCAATATAATTCAAATCGTTGAGCCAGTCTCCGTTATTAACGAAGAGAGCCTTTCCGTCTGACGTGTCAATAAACCGGCTCATTTGCTTTTTGAAGCGATCGATATTGCCTTCGATCTCCTCGCGGCTGAGCATTTTCCTCATAGAGTCTTTGCCCGATGGGTCGCCTACACGCGCGGTACCTCCGCCGAACACGGCAATGGGACGGTGTCCCGCTCTCTGCATGTGAGCCATCACTTTCAACTGTATAAAGTGACCTATGTGAAGACTGTCTGCCGTAGGATCAAATCCGATATAAAACGTCGCTTTTTCGTTGTTCAGCAAATCCCTGACCGCATCCTCATCAGTCACTTGTGCGATCATTCCTCTGTTTTTAAGTTCCTCGTAGAGTCCCATAATATTTTAAAACCTCCGTTTTATTTTCTTACGCGCGTGCGAGCATTTCCTTTGCCGCCGCGATCTGTTTTTCCGTTATTTCGATACCGCCTATCATACGGGCGATCTCAAGCGCTCTTTCTTCTCCCTGTATTTCATGCGCCGTGCTTTCAGCCCTTCCGCCGACTTCATTTTTCTTTATGAGATAATGACGATCGGCAAGAGACGCTATCTGAGGAGAGTGAGTGACGCATATGACTTGAGCGCGTTTTGAAAGATCTTTCATCATAATTCCGATACGCTCCGAAGTCGAGCCGGAAACACCGACGTCTATCTCGTCGAAAACAAGAGTCGGAGACCCGGATCTTTCGTTGACGGAGCATTTCAAAGCAAGCATTATCCTCGACAGTTCGCCGCCCGATGCGACTTTATAAAGTGACATCATAGGTTCGCCGGGATTGACTGATATGACCATGTCGACGTCGTCTTTTCCCGTTCCGGAAAAGCCGTCGTTCCCGGGTCGTGTTTTTACCTCTACCATGAAACGCACTTTTGGCATGTCGAGTTCTTTAAGGGTAGCGGTCATCTCCGAAGACAGTTTTTCCGCTGCGGCGCGCCTTACCTCCGTAAGTTCCTCAGCGGCTTCGTTCGCCGACGATATGAGTTCCCTCTCTTCTTTTTCCAAACGTGAAAGCGCATCTTCTCCGTCGTTGAGCGCGTCGAGTTTGCTCCGGGCCTCGTCTCTGAATGCTTTGATTTCTTCGACAGTCGGGCCGTATTTCCGTTTCAGTTTTTCTATTTGAGAGAGTTTGGATTCGATCAGATTCAACTGGGCGTCGGGATCGGTTATATCGTCGGCGGAAAGCCCGTCAGACGCCCTCTCGGCGACGTCGATTATCATATAACGCGCTTCGTCGAGTTTAGAGGAGAGCTCTTCTGCGTCAGGCAAAACGTCGGAAAGTTTCGAGATAGCTAAGGCAGTTCTGTTCAGCAAATATACAGCCCCTCCGTTATCCGGAGAAAGCGCTTTTTCTATCAGCGCTCTGCTCTTTGCCGTTTTCTCGATATTTTTGATCTTTTCTCTCAGCCTTAAGTACTTTTCGACTTCTTTCTCGGATGAGATCTTCACAGAGTCGATCTCTCTGATCTGATATGAAAGAATGTCGGTCAGCATCTCCTTATCCTTCAATGAAAGACGCAGTTCTTTTATCTCGTTTCGCTTTGCGCAAAGCGCTGAATACCTTGCACGGTATTTTTCAAGAAAGGCGTCGTCGGAAGCGAACGAATCGAGAAGAACGATATACTCGTCTTTATCGATCAGAGTCTGGGTCTCATTCTGCGACGTTATACCGATCAAATTAGGAGAAGCGTCTTTTAGCTGAGTTACGGTTGACGGTCTGCCGTTAACACGGACTGTCGATCTTGAATCGGGAGTAACCGTCCTCGTAACAAGTATCTCGTCTCCCTCTTCTCCAGTGAGATAAGAAACAGCCTGAGGCACGTCGGTAAAAACGGCGGAAACGGTAGCGCGTTCTTCACCGCTCCTTATCGCGTCCTTATTGGTTTTTGAACCGGTAAGCACATGAAGGCAATCGATCATGACCGATTTCCCTGCCCCGGTCTCGCCGGTAACGGCGGAAAAACCGTCATCAAACTCTAACTCCAGTTTTTTAGCAACGGCTACGTTTTCGATCTGCAGATCTTTTAGCATTTCAACGCTCCGATAAGCGGGAGAAGCCTCCCGTCAATAACTTATGATATCCTTTATCTTTCCCGAGATAGCCGAAGCGCTCTCGACACCGCGCGCGACTATGATGATACAGTCGTCGCCCGCTACGCACCCGAGGATGTCGTCGTCGTGAAGACTGTCGATAAAAGCGGCGACGGCGTTGGCCATTCCCGGATAAGTTTTGATAACGACGTCGTTGAGCGACGTGTTAACGCTCTTCACCGCTCCTGAAAAAGTTCTGGAGAACAACGCCTGACCTCCGTGAGAATCGGAGTCGGGTCTCGTGTATTTATATGATCCCGTGCTCATCATGACTTTCAGAAGTCCAAGTTCGCGAATATCTCTCGATACGGTCGCCTGCGTCACGTTGAATCCCGCCAGACGAAGCTTCTCAATAAGCTCTTCCTGAGTTTCCACATTGTATTTGTCGATGATCTCCAGAATCTTGTTGTGTCTCTTCACTTTCATTTCATACTGTCCTTTCTTAATTCTTTGTTGATTCGGGTCCGGTGAGTTTGTTTCTCAGTACTTCGAGAAATCCGCTCGATTTGAGCCTGATAAGTTTGGTCGTCAACGACGACCTCGATATCTTAACGGTGTCGCCGCCTTCAAGCCTTACTCCTTCTCTTCCGTCAGCCGTAACGTACACCGAGTTTTTTCTGCACTGTATGGAACACAGTTCTATAACAGAATCTCCGTTTAGAACCGCAGGTCTGCTCTCAAGAGAATGCGGACAGATAGGCGTAACGCAAACCGCAGATAACGAGGGGTCGAGTATCGGACCTCCCGCTGATAAAGAGTACGCGGTAGATCCCGTCGCTGTAGCGGCGATCACACCGTCTGCCCTGTAGTTCCCGAGGCGGACTCCGTCACAGAAAAGATCAAACGAAAGGAGATTCGCAACGGGTCCGTTCGACAGAACGATATCGTTGAGAGCGGTAAGCGTCAATCTTACGTTCCCTTGGGAATCTCGAATCTGAGCATCAAGCATCATCCGAACGTCAAGATCGTAGTCTCCGTCGAGTATCCTGCCGAGTTCTGCGATATCTTCGCTTTCAAGTTCAGCGAGATACCCCACTGCTCCGAAATTGACGCCAACCATCGGAACGTCCCGCCGGCAAAGAAACGAAGCCGCCCGGATGATCGAACCGTCTCCTCCAAGAACTACGGCAAACGAAACGTTATCCGGGAAGTCGTCGTCACCTATAAAAACGACTTTCCCTCTCCCGTCGGATCGTTCGATAACGTCTCTGGCCGTTTCAAACGCAAAAATGCCGACGTTTCTTTCGGAAAAGAGTTTTATGAGAGAATCCACCGATCTCTCGGGGATCGTTTTCCGCGTATTAACTATCAATAATACGTTTGTTCCACTCAACTCAACACACCTCCCGGTCAACGAATTTTGACCCCGTACATAAGGTATTCCGTATTTCCGTCGCCGCCGGTAAGAGGCGACGTTAATACGCCGCGGATCTCAAGTCCTCGTTTACTGCCGAAATCGGAAACGAGCCTTATCGCCTCGTCTCTTACAGTCTGACTTCTTACTATACCGCCTTTGCCGAGTCCGGACCTGCCGCACTCGAACTGAGGCTTGATCAGTCCGACGTATTCTCCTCCGTTTTTCAAGACGGAGAGAGCGGCAGGAATTATCAAGGTCTGAGAAATGAACGAGACGTCGACGACCGCAACGTCACAAAGACCTCTTGTAATATCCGGCGTCAGTTCTCGGGCGTTGAAACCCTCGATCGATATGACCCGCGGATTTTCTGCGATTATCGGATCTAACTGAGCCGTTCCCGAATCGATCGCAAACACTCGCTCGGCACCGTGCCTGAGAAGACAGTCGGTAAAACCTCCCGTTGAAGCACCGATATCACAGCATACTTTTCCCCGAACGTCTATCATAAACCGTTCGATGGCCGCCTGGAGTTTCTCCCCGCCTCTGCTGACGTATCGGGGAAGAGGAGCTGTCACGGCAACGGAGTCGCCCTCGGAAACGTCCAGCGACGGTTTATTCGCGACGTTTCCGTTTACCGAAACAGAGCCGTGTTCTATATATTCCTTTGCGAGCGTTCTGCTCCGGAGCATTCCGTTTTTTACAAGGTAAACGTCGAGCCTCATTTTTTACGCGACATAAGCCATACGGCGAGCTGACACGGTCCGTCGCTGTCGGCGTAATCGGTAACGGCGTCTATCGCCGATACGGTGAGATCGTACTCGAGACTTTCGGCAGATTTAAGATCACGGAAATAAAGGATCGTTTTCTTGTCGGTCCTTTCGTCGTTTCCGACCGGTTTGCCGATCAATTCGGGATCTCCCGTCACGTCAAGAATATCGTCGTGGATCTGGAACGCGATACCGAGAAGGCGGGCGTAATCCTTGATATTCCCGACTACGTCAGGATTCGGGTCGTCGCAAGCGGAATAGTACCCGAGCAGACAAGACGCTTCAATCAGCGCACCGGTCTTAAGATAATACAATTCAAATAGATCGTTTTCCGATGTGATATTATCCGAAAGGTCGATCGACTGTCCGCCGCACATTCCGTGCTGAGCGGCAAGATGAGCAAGAATGCCCGCGGAAAGTCTCACAGACTTGTCCGAAACGGATCTGTTCTCACTCAGGACGTCAAACGCATAAGTCAAAAGAGCGTCACCGGCAAGCAGCGCCGTTGCTTCACCGTATTTTACATGGCAGGACGGTTTTCCCCGACGCAGAGGACTGTCGTCCATCGACGGAAGATCGTCGTGAATAAGAGAATAAGCATGGATCATCTCGACGGCGCAAGCGAACGGAAGAGCCTTTTCATCGGAGCCGCCGAACATTTTCGAGAAGCAGAACGTCAGGAAAGCCCTGATACGTTTACCGCCTCCGAGAGTTGAATACCTCATTGCTTCGACAAGAGTCGGATCCGGAACGCTATCCGCCGAAAGAAAACCGTCAAGAGCTTTTTCAGTGAGTTCCGCGTATTCGCGGAGCCTTATTGAAATATCGATAGCCATTTTACTCCATATCCTCTTCGGTTATTTCACCGTCGGCGGTCTTCCTTAAGATCTTTACCTTTTGTTCCGCTTCGTCGAGTTTGCCGTTGCAAAGTTTGACAAGCGCAACTCCCTCTTCGAATAGTTTGAGCGATTCTTCAAGAGGAACGGTGCCCGACTCCAGAACCTTTACCGTTTCTTCAAGTCTTTTCAGGGCATCCTCAAAAGAGAGTCCGTCAATTTTTTTATTTGCCATCAAAGGGTTCCGTCCTTTCTGATTGAAGTTATCCCGGCGTCTGCTTCCCCCCCGCCCAAACGAAGCGTTACTGCGTCTCCAACGCTGAGTTGACCGACGCTTTTAACGAGACGACCGTCCCCGTCCGTGACCGCGCTGTATCCGCGGGAGATCACGGAAAGAGGACTCAGGGTTTCAAGTTTGGCGCAAACGGAAGAGAGAGTAGATTTTTTATCGGACAAAACTTTATCAAACGAATAAGACAGTTTCTCCGTTCGCATATCCAGAACGATCCTGCGTTCGTCGATAAACGATCCGGGATCCGTGATCGATCTGCGAGAGGACAAAGAGGAAAACTTTTCTCTCAAAGACGCAATTTTCGAAATGATAAAACGCGCTTCGAGATTGACCACGTTCTGAAGCTGAACTCTTAGCTTTTCAGTATCCGGAACGGCAAATTCCGCGGCCTGAGAGGGAGTGGCGGCTCTTACGTCCGCCGCAAAATCGCAGATCGTGAAATCCGTTTCGTGACCTACAGCCGATATCACCGGAATGCGGGAGGAAGAAACTGCTCGGGCGACGCTTTCGTCGTTGAACGCCCAAAGATCTTCAATAGAACCTCCTCCTCGTCCGATGATGATCACGTCTACGCTGTTCGAATCATTGAAGTATTTCAGCGCTTCTATCAATTGAGGAGGTGCGTCCGGTCCCTGTACAAGAACAGGATAAAGAACGATTTTCGAATACGGGAAACGTTTTCCCGTGACGTTGATCATATCCCTCACAGCGGCGCCCGTGGGAGACGTTATGAGCC
>JAFWPR010000110.1 GCA_017545225.1 Clostridia bacterium | reverse complement strand
TAACAGGGGCTATCCGAACCCGGTTTTGACGGGTTGATTTTTGCCCCTGCTTCGTTATCACCCTCGCAGGTAGGAGTCGCTACCTGCTTCGGGCACTGCCTTGCCGGGACAAAAATCATCTCCGGCAAAACTCTTCGACCCCGAGCGGATGATTATACGAGCAGATTTTCGCGCCGAGGACGCCGCCTTATAAACATAAGGCAAGGACGAGAAACGAAAATATGCCGTATAGGCGCCGCTCCGGGCGGGTTCGGGTAACTCCTGTTACCCTAACGGGAAATCATAATAATCGAATATTTTTTCTTTGATTCCAAACGTATCCCATCTCACCATCTCTTCGGGAGTTAAATATGATGGATTCCCGAGAATGTGTTTAACCCCGATTCGAAGAATGGGATGATTATTCTCAATGGTATATTGTATCTCTGTTATCTCATATTCATTAATTTCATTTCCATAACGTAAATTTGCTTGCTCGCGAACAAAGTTTTCTAAATCCGCCATAGAAATGTCAGCTATGAGAATTTGAACATTTGTATAATCAGTGACGCCTTCGTATGTGCATAGATTGATTTCTCCGTCGATCATTACGGTGACTGCGCATGAGGGTCCATACAGTTTGAAATCCTTGGCAATGAATTCCGGCGCAAGAATAAAGTCCCAATGATAATCATCTTCCGATATCGATTTAATATCAAAATCATAGATGAAATCCCCGTATAATTCCGCTGCGCGATCATACGCAATACTCAATGCTTGCTCCCCTGAAATACGTTTTGAGGGATTTTCCAGCGCTTCTTCAAATTTCTCTGTCATTGTGATTGAAAATAAAGGGTTGAAAACTTGTATTGCCAGCGTGACGGTCGCCAACAGGATTACCAATGCAGCGGCAATTATTATTGGTCGAACGATTTTCGGCTTTCTTGTTTTTTGAATTCGATTTACAACAGGAGTTACCTCAACTTTTTCCTTCGCTTTTTGTTTAATCAATTGTTTTAATTTCTCCGGGCCTTGGTTTGCTTCGTCAATTGATTTTAAAAGATTTTGGCATTTCATTCTGAATTTTACATCGCGATTATTCAACGGTTTAGTGGATTCCCGGATTATTGCAGTGAGAAGCAGGGCGCTTTCCGCCAGTGTTATTCCGTCCTTGTCCCGAAAAACATATTCTCTCATGTGTATCCTCCTATATTAACATAAACAATAGTACTGACAAGTCTGTTGATTTCACTGCATTGATTATTTTTTTTCGTAATCTGAAGACTCTCATTTTGGCGCTGTAATACGTAATTCCCAATTCTTTCATTATTTCATTGTAAGTCATTTTCTTTTCGAAGTATTGGTTAAACATATTTCTCTCATCATCAGAGAGTGAATCGAGTATCTTTTTTTTGGCTTCATCAATGACGCTTTCATCCGGACAAAAATATTCATCATCGAATATTGCGGCTTCATTTTTGTCACTGAAAAACGGACTGTCCGGATCATCGTAGTATAATAGATGTTTTTTTTCTTTTTTTTCCGCCTTGATATACTCGTAAAACTTACGTCGTGCTACTCCAAACAGCCATCCGCCGACGTTTTCTTTTTTTATTACGTGCCATTTTTCAATCAGGCAGAGGAAGACTTCCTGTGTTATTTCTTCTGCTGCGTCGGGATTATGTCCGGACAGAAAAAGCGAATAAGACCAAATGGAATCGTAGTAATCATCAATTATATCATTAAGATCTAAATCGGATATCGGTTCTTTTTTTTCAGGTCTCATTTTACCCTCGTGTTTTCTATCAGCGATCAAGATGCATCTACCTATAAATGGCAAAAGAAACAATTCGTTTCGTCCCGTTTTTTGAATATTTACAATTCGTTAACAATCAAGGCTCACCTGAATAAGGTGGGCCTTGTTTGTTAAGAAAGGATCTTATCGTGGAGACCTACATAATGAATTCGTGATTTAATGGTGTTTATAGTATATTTATAAAACTGAATAAAAGCCCGCCTTATACAGGCGAGCTTTCATAAATATGTTGACTTCTTTATTTCGTTTCGCCCAGGATGCCCTTATCGTCCGACGAGACGGTAAAGACACGGAGTATCTGTCCCGCGTCGGAAGGCGAGCCGGGAAAACTTACGTCCACCCAATGCTCGCTGTGACCGCTCGATTTGCCTTGACTGCATTTCTCGACGAGTACGGCGACGGGAGAGGACGTGTGATCTCGCACGTACCGTGCGAGCAGTTCGCTTTTTATTACCGTCTGCCTTCGGGAGAGCTCCGCGGCTCTCTCTTTTCTTATCGCCGCAGGGACCTGATCCGCCATTCCCGCCGCCTCCGTCCCCGGCCGGGACGAATACGGGAAGACGTGCAGGTGCAGAAACCGTATTTCGCTCATCAGAGCGAGAGTTTCGTCAAATTCCGCGTCAGTCTCGCCCGGGAATCCGGTTATGACGTCCGCGCTCAGCGTCACGTCCGGGACCGCGTTGCGAAGCGCCGAGAGCCGGTCTCTCAGCTGTTCGGCGGAATACTTTCGCCTCATCCTCCTCAGCGTCGCGGACGAGCCGCTTTGAACGGACACGTGAAAATGCGGCAGAACGGACGGAAGCGTCGCTGCCGCCTCGATGAAATCGTCTTTCAGAACGGACGGGTCGAGCGATCCCATACCGATCCGCGGCACGCCGAGCGCGTCGAGGCGGTACAGAAGACGGACGAGTCCGCCTCGGTCTCCAAGATCTTCGCCGTACGAGCCGGTCTCGATCCCGGTCAGGATGATCTCTTTGACGCCGTTTTTGAGCAGGATCTCCGCTTCTCTCAGCACTTCGTCGGGATCGCGCGAGCGCACGGGACCGCGTACCCGCGGAATAACGCAGTACGCGCACCTGTTAGAGCATCCGTCTTCAATTTTAATATACGTCCGCGCCCTTTTCGGCTCGGAAACGGAAAGCCCGTCGTACGGAGCGGAGGTCAGATCGGGAACGATGACGGCGGTTTTGATTTTTTCCGCGATCAGACGCCGGATGAGCGCGGGAATTTCGGTCTTGGCCGCGTTTCCGCAGACGGCGTCCGCGCCGAGATCCGAAAGAGTTGCCCCCTCGAGTTCGGCGGAGCATCCGGCTGCGACGACGACCGCGGCGGGATTCGCCGCGCGTGCGCGCCTGATGAGCTGACGCGATTTTCTCTCGCTCTCCGCGGTCACCGCGCACGTGTTGATCACGTACACGTCCGCCGTCTCGCCGCGCGGAGCGGGCAAAAAGCCCTCGCCCCGGAGCAGCTCGCCTATCGCGTCGGACTCGTATTGATTGACGCGGCAGCCGAGCGTGAACAGAGCGTACGTGAACGTCTTTCCTTCTTTTTTCATCAGAAATCGATCAGAGCGTCGTCCGTCTCGAACGGATCGATCAGCACTCTGATATTGTCCCTCTCGTCGGTCAGATCCTCGAGCATACGAACAAGACCGTGCCACCTGACGCCGGGCGTCGAACGGATCGCATCCGTGTTCACCAGAATTATCCCGATTTCCTCGCGCAGAACGGAAAGCGCGTCGTAAAGGGCGTCGAGATTGTTCCCGTAAAGCTCCGCTTCGGGCAGAGCATCCCTGAACGCGCCGTAGATCTCCTCGGCGCCGTTCAGTTTTTCACCGTCAATATAAATAATTTTCATTTGATCACCCCGTCACGATCCTTCGTCGCCGTACAGAAGGACGAACGACTCGTAGTGGTCGTCCGTATAGTAGATAAGTCCGTCGTTTGAGTAAACGATCCTTTTCGCGCCGCGCGAACTCTTGCCTCGCGTGTCGATATCGCACTCATGGTATTCGCGGCCCGGAGCTTCCGGAAGGAGTCCCTCGTAGTTGCCGAAGCGAGACCCGCCGATCGATTTGCCGGGAGCGTACCGGTCGAGCCCGCCGCCCGACCAGCCGAGTTTCTCGGCCTCTTTCTTCGTAATGTAGTTAGACGGCAGATGACCGTACAGATGGAGATAAAGCGCGACTTCGTCGCGGCTGTCGTACTCGCCGTCCTCGGGGAGCGCGTTTTCCGTTTCCGCCGGTTCCGTCTCGGGTACGGTCGCCTCTTCCGTCGCCTTTTCGGTTTCTTTTTCCGGGGCGGTATAAGGCGTCTCCGATTCGAATTCCGGCACGATCGACGAGAAGTCGCACGCCGTGAGAGAGAAGAGGGCGATCAGGACGAGTATCAGTGATAAAACGCGGAATTTCATAGGGAGTCGACCTCCTTTTTCATCCGTATTATATCAAACGGCGGCGGGTGATGTCAACCCGCCCCTCGCTTGACAGACTGCGCTCCCCGTGCTATTATGGAACAAACGATTTCACCTTCGGAGGACTTATATGGAACAACTTGTAATGAGATGGGAAAAGAAAAAGACGCCCGAGTGCCCCGACGCTCCCGACTGGGGAGAATTCACCTGCCGGCCGTTCGACGGGTCTGACCGCGATATCGATATGTGGCTCGAGATCGTGAAGTGCGGTCTCACCGGTGAGAAACTCGGTCCCGAGTTCTTCAGGACATGTATGTACGAGCACGGAGATCCCGAATTCGACAAATTCTTCATCGTGGAAAAGGACGGCGATCCCGTCGCGACGCTCGCGGTTATACCGCACTACGATAAAAAAGAGGGATATATCCACATGGTCGCCTGCCGCGACGAGTACAGAGGACAGGGCGTCGGCACGCGCCTGAACGTCGAGGCGCTGAGGGCGCTGCACCGCGCCGGGCTCGAGACCGCGTACCTCACGACTGACGATTTCAGGATCCCCGCGATCCGCAGTTATCTGCGCGCCGGTTTCTATCCGGATATAATCGACGAAGAACACCGCGCCCGCTGGAACGCGATCCTTGAGATCATCAACTCGGACAAGAGGGTCTGAATATGAATAAAGTGACTCTGATGTTCCCGGGATTCAGGACCAAGGCGTTCACGATGAGCTTCGACGACGGCATCGACACCGATATCAAAATGGCGTCGATAATGAAAAAGTACGGCGTCAAGGGTACGTTCAATCTGAATTCAGGCCTTTTCAGCCCGGAGGGAACGGTCAAGCCCGAGGGCAGGGACGCGATCCCGCTCACGGTCAGTCAGGCGAAGGAACTGTTCTCCGATCCGTCCTTCGAGATCGCCGCTCACGGATCATGCCATCACGCGCTCGGTCACATCGGCGGAGCGGACGCGCTTTTCGATATCCTGAACGACCGCATTACGCTCGAGCAGACGTTCGGGCGGCTGGTACGCGGCTTCGCGTATCCGTTTTCAAGCTACAACGACGACGTGAAGGAGATGCTCCGCCTTTCCGGATTCGTCTGGGCGCGCGGCGACAAGAGAAAGACCGACTTTCTGCTCCCGCGCGAGGACGAGTGGTACGACTGGAAGGGGATCCATCAGATGGACGGCGAGCTTCCCGCGCTTGTCGACAGGTTCGTGAACGAGCCGAATCTCTATTACCACGGACAGCTTCTCTACGTCTGGGCGCACACCTACGAGTTTGAGCACGATAATTCGTGGGACCGCATCGAGGGCGTATTCAAAAAGCTCTCGGAGTGCGGCGAGATCTGGTACGCGACGAACACGGAGATCTACGATTACGTCAAGGCTTTTCGCGGTCTCGTCTATTACGCCGATATGAAAAGGGCGTACAATCCGGCTACGGTCGACGTATATCTGCGCTGCGACGACGGGCAGTTCATGATCCCGTCGGGCGGCGAGGCGGATATCTGAAAGGAGGCGCTTTGAATGAATTCGGATTTTATAGGCCGGCTTAAAGGCTCGCTGAAGGAATTCTTCGGATTCGGCGGTTATCAGCGGACTCCCGAGGGGTATATGTCGCCTCAGCATTTGATATTCGTTTCAAGCCTGATGGTCCTCATGATCGCGCTCGCGGTCGTCCTCGGACTCAAAATGAGAAAAAAGGACCTCGGGCGAAAAAACCGCGTCCTTATCGCCGCGGCGATAATTATGGATCTTCTTGAGATCTTCAAGATCGTTCTTCTATGCTTCCGTGAGAACGATCCGACGCACTGGCGGCTCAATCTGCCGCTCTTCCTTTGCAGCATACAGCTCATCGCCCTGCCGGTCGCCGCGTTCACGCGCGGGCGGCTGAAAGAGGCGGCGCTCGACTTCGTTCTGATCTTCGGCGTGCTCGGCGCGGTGATGGGAACGTATTTCGCGGGGCAGAACTACGCGGCGTATCCGGTGTTCGGATTCGACAACGTCGTCTCCGGGCTGACCCACGTGATCGCGGGTTTCGCGGCCATCTACATCGGAGTGTCGGGCATGGCGAGCCTTAAAAAGAAGAACATACCGATCACGTTCGGGATCCTGCTCTTCTTCTGCGGAGCCGCGTTCGCGGCGAACGCGATCATCGACTACAACTATATGTTCCTGCGCCGCGGCGACGGAACGCCGTACGATATTTTCTACAATCTCGTCGGCGGGAATCCCGTCCTTTATCCGATGATCGTTATCGGCCTGTTTCTTCTCTACATCACGGTTTTCTACCTCGTAAGCACGCCGATAAAGCGAAAGAGATAAAACGAAAAGACCGGCTTTCGGGCCGGTTTTTTTGCGGATTTCTTCTCCCCTCGCGGGCCGTCCGAAGCGCATAAACCGCGCTCGTAAAGCGGAAGGTATGGACACTACTCCTGCCTGATTGCACTCTTTTTTTCTCTAGAGAAAAAAAGCCTGCGCTGAAAAAAAGAGTCGCTCGGGGGCGGGAGGAGGTTTCGCGTAGGGCTGCGGGGCAGCCCAGCTCAAACCCTCCCTCCCCCGAAACCTCCCCCTCCCTCCCCGCGCGGGAGAGATCCTTTTTTTTGAAAACACTT
>JAFWPR010000109.1 GCA_017545225.1 Clostridia bacterium | reverse complement strand
TTGCCGGATCAGCGGGAGCGGAGCTCACGAGGCGGTCTCTTTCAGACACTGCGACGAGGGAAGACGGTACGATATAACCGTCAGGAACTGTGAGTTTTCATTCACGGCGGCGACGGCGCTTGAGGTCAATATCGGATACGATCTCGATCAGGTGCGCGACACGAATCTGCTGTTCACGAGTTCCGACGGGGTCCTGATCGATAACAACCTCTTCACCCGCACGAGTCTGACGATGGGCAACTGCGGCGCGTGCGCGGTCCACGTTTTCGGGCCGACCGTATCGCACAACGAATTCATACGGTGCTACTGGGAGGGCATAGACTTCCGCGGTTCGGTCAACATGACGGCGGAATACAACGTTTTCAACGGGGTCTGTTGTAACGGCGACGACACCGGAATGATCAACAACTGGTACAGCATCGACCGTTGCGGCAACGTCGTGAGATACAATCTGTTCATCAATTCTCTCGGCGGCTCGATAAACGGATGCTTTGCGCTTTACCTTGACGATACGACCGGAACGTCGGTATACTCCAATATCTTTTACGATATCGCAATAACGGCGAGCAACAACGGCGTCTGTAAATACAACGCCTTCTGCGATAATATCATCATCAACCCCTGGAGTACCGAAGGAATCGGGTGCGACTACAGAACGGGCGGCACGGAAGGCGTCGCGGCGATGATGGAGCAATACGGCGATCCGTCCTGCCTGCTCACTTACGGCGGACGAAACAGATGGGTGAACGTGTTCGCTCTCTTCGACGAGCATCCCGAATACAAGGAGAAAGCCGGAGAGCGTTGGGAAGGATTTTTCAAGATCACGACCGACGTCGAGAAGTGGAACACGCCGGAATACTGCGTGAACAACTCGCTCGTCATAACGGGCAACCGCGAGATCAACGAGAACGGGACGGAAAGCGAATATAACGAACTCATAAGAAGATATTCGGTGATCGAGGACAACGTATATTACGCTTCGACGGAAAATCCGCTGTTCATCAATCCCTCGCGCGGAGACTACCGCCTCAAGGACGGCGCCGACGTACCGGACGTACATTTTGAAGAGATGGGTCGTTATTGATCCGTCTTAAGACGGATCAATAACGGATAAAATTCTGCTTGAAATGTCTGCTTGCTTTGCAAGCAGGATAAAATTCCGCTTGAAATGGGACCCAACCCATTTCATTCCGGCTGCGCCGGAATCGCGGAATTTTACGGCGGCAGCCGGTGCGATACCGGTCAATCATTGTCCATTGTCAATTGTCAATTGTCAATTCATCAGGAGGACGTGCAGTATGAAAAAAATCATCTCCTTATTCATTGCGATAGTTATGCTCGCCGCTGCGATCTCCGTCTCTTTGCCCGTATCGGCAAAAAGCGTATTCTCTGACGTCGAAGTAGGACGATGGAGCGAGGCGTCGATCTCGTACGCCGTGAGCAGCAAATATATGAACGGCGTCGGCGGAGGGAGATTCGATCCCGAAGGGCCCCTTACTCGCGCGATGGTCGCCACGGTCCTGTGGCGGCGCGAAGGCGAGCCGAAACCGGTCGCGTCAAGCGGTTTTGAGGACGTTCCCGCCGGGCAGTGGTATACGGACGCCGTTGCGTGGGCGAAGGAAACGGGAGTTGTCAAAGGGCTCACCGAAAAGACGTTCGGACCCGACGAATTTATTACCAGAGAGCAGCTCGCGACCATGCTTTTCCGCTTCTCGTCGACCGCGCCGGTTTCCGTACCGGAAAGAGCTGACCTCACGCCTTTCACCGACGACGAAAAGGTTTCCGACTGGGCGGACGAGCCGCTTGAGTGGTCGGTCGAAGCGGGTCTTTTGAAAGGAACGGACGGGAACCGTCTTGATCCCGGCGGCTTCGCGACGAGAGAACAGTTCGCCGCGATCATCGAACGGTACGACAGATCTTTCAAACTCGTTTACAACGAACCCGTCGTTCGTTCTCACTATACCGAAAAAGACTACGGGCTCGCCGACGACGCGGACTTCTTCGTCAGCCCGACGGGATCGGATTCAAACGACGGTTCCTTTGAGCGTCCTTTCGCGTCTTTTGAAAGATCGGTCGAGGCGGTCAGGGAACTCAAAAAGACGAAGACGGGCGACATCATCGTCGCTTTCATGGGAGGTACTTACCCGTCCCTTTCCGCCGTTCTGACGGCGGAGGATTCGGGCTCGCCCGGACAGAGGATCACGTATTGCGCTTACGGAGACGGGGAACCCGTCTTCAAGGGCGGAGTCACTTTCACGGCGGACGATTTCTCGGATCTCACCGCGGAAGAGGCGGCGCGCTTCACCGCAAAAGCTGCGCAGAAGATCCGGAAGATCGATCTTTTGGCGAGGATAGAGGATATTTCGCACTTCAGGATGTACGGCGAGGACGGGATCCTTTACCCCGCGAGATACCCGAATAAATACCCCGACGGGACGGACCAGCTGATCATGGCCGCGACCACCGTGTCTCACAACGAACTGATGATCACCCAGCGGATCATGAAAAACAAGCTTGAGGGTTACGCCGACAGAACGAACCTCAAAATATACGGTTTTCTTACGTACGGCTGGCATAAGGAGACGCTCTCGGTCGGCGATTACGATCCGGCGACCGGGATCTTCAACGTGCCCGACGCATCCTCTTCGTATTTTGCTCAGCTTTCCGGCGCGCCGGGGCTCCGGTACATGGCGGAACAGGACGGAGGCGTCTATACCAAGGAAGACGTTACGTTCGCGTTCGTGAACATGCCTGAGGATCTCGACTGCGACGGAGAGTATATACTCGACGAGAGCACCGGAACTCTTTACGTATACAACCCGAAGGGGGAATACGTGATCCCTCAGGAGACGACGAATATCAGGCTTTTCGACGCAAATTGCATCACCCTCCGCGGATTTACTTTCCTCGGGTCTGAGGATGCTCCGGTCAGAGCGACTTCCTCGTGCGGACTGTATCTTGACGACTGCAGATTCAAAGTGACCGCCGGAAACGAGTTCGTCGTCGTTGAGAGGGCGGTCAGGGGGACCGATCTCGACTTCCGCCTCACAGGCTGTGAGTTCGAGATGGCGCCGTATATGGCAGTAAGAGTACATCCGCAGCAGGGCGGCGCAGACAGATTCGACTACCCTGTCACCGGGGTCTACGACAACAACCGTTTCTCAAAAATCGGGATCGGGCAAGACGGCGGCGTCGCGCTGTTCATCAGAGATCACGATTCGGCGCGTATATCTCACAACGAATTCGAGGACTGCGCGCGTTACGCGATCACGTACGGCGGGTGCAACAATCTCATCATAGAATACAACGTCTTCAGAAGATGTATGTACAACTCCGACGACGGCGGCGTCATCTACAACGGCAACGACAGGGAAGAATACAACAACGTGGTGAGATATAATCTTTTCCTGCCCACAAGCTGGTACGGTATGTACGTTGACGACGGAGGAGTCGGGGTCGAGGCGTACGGCAATCTCTTTTACGAGGTAGGATCGGCGATGGTCGTCCACGACGGACGGGACAACGCCCTGCACGACAACGTTCTCATAAATTCAGGCGTATCCATTACGTACGGTATGTATCAGGAGTTTTTGGACGATCTGAATTCGGGAAGAGCGGATTTCACGAACGGCGAATCGCGCTGGTTCGGATTTTATCAAAGCTGGCTCGATCTTTTCCGTAAGATCGAATCGAATGAGAAATACAGGGAAACGCTCATGAGGGAAAGGCCGGAGGTCTTTGATCTGTCGACTGACCCAGCCGACGCGCTCAGCGTCAATTTCGTGCTTTCCCAGTACAACGTTCTTAAAAACAACGTATCCCTGACGAAGGACCCGGAGACCGACGTATTTGCGGTCAACGAGGTCCTGAAGGATCACGTCGTTTCCGAGGGAAACAGGATATACGGATTGTCGGAAAATCCGATATTCGTTAATCCGACGCTGGGCGACTACCGCATAAAGGACGGTGCCGACTTTATAGATATCCATTTTGATATTATCGGAAGGTATTGATATTGAAAAAACTGATTTCCGTGCTTTCAGCGTTCATACTTCTTTTCGTATCGGTCGCTCCCGTTTTGCCGGCGTCTGACCTTGCTCCTTCGTTTTCAGACGTTGCAAAGGACAGATGGAGTTACGATTCGGTTATCTACGCCGTTGATAACGGCTATATGAACGGCGTCGGCGGCGATCTGTTCGATCCCGAGGGTCCGCTGACGCGCGCGATGGTCGCGACCGTTCTGTGGCGGCGCGAGAAATCTCCCGCGCCCGCCGCGCCGAGCGGCTTCTCCGACGTTCCCGCGGGCGAGTGGTATACGGACGCCGTCGCGTGGGCGAAGGAAACGGGAGTCGTCAAGGGTCTTACCGAAACCACTTTCGGCCCCGACGAATATATCACAAGAGAGCAGCTCGCGACGATGCTCTTCCGCTTCTCGGCGACCGCGCTCGTGTCAGTACCGGAACGCGCCGATCTCTCCCCGTTTGCGGACGACGAAACGGTATCCGACTGGGCGGCCGAGCCGCTCGAGTGGGCGGTCGAAGCGAACCTTTTGAAAGGCACGGACGGAAACAGGCTCGACCCCGAAGGGTTCGCCACGCGCGAGCAGTTCGCCGCGATAATCGAACGGTACGACGGATCCTTCAAATTGAATTACAACGCGCCGGCGATCCGCTCTCACTACACCGAAAAAGAATACCCGCTCGTCAAGGACGCGGATTTCTACGTATCGGCGGACGGGTCGGACTCGAACGACGGCTCTTTCGCTCATCCGTTCGCGACCTGGGAACGCGCCCGCGACGCGGTGCGCGCTCTCGACAGAACGGGCAGGACCGGTATTACCGTCGCGTTCATGGCGGGGGAGTACGCGGCTCCGGCGGTCGAACTGACCGCGGAGGACTCCGGCACGGCGGAGTGCCCGGTCACGTACTGTAAATACGGCGACGGAGAAGTCGTCTTCTCGGGCGGCGTGACGCTCCAGGCCGATTCTTTCGAGCCGATAAGCGAAGAAGAGAAAGAGCTCTTTCCGGAAAGGGCGATATCAAAGATCGGGAAAGCGGATATTTCGGATATCCTCACGTGCGATCCGGACGATATCGTTATATTCTCCGAGGACGGTATCCTTTCGGAGGCGCGATATCCGAATAAATACGAAGACGGTACCGATCAGCTGATCCCGTGGGGCGCGGAGGCCGCGAGCAGCGATTCGTACCGGCTTACGAGCAGGGTCCTGATCAACAGAATAAAGAAGTACCACACGGTCGAGGGTATGAAAGTATACGGATACATCGTTCGCGGATATCAAAAGCACACCATCAAAGTCGCGTCGTACGACCCCGAGAACCTTATCATCCGTCTTCTCAACCCGGAGGCGGGCGATTATTACGGAGGGATCAATCCCGAAAAGGACGATTGCGAGATGGCGTTCCTCAATATATCCGAGGAACTCGACGCGCCGGGCGAATACTGGATAGACCCGGCAGGCAAAACGCTGTACGTATACGATCCGAAAGGCGATTTCCGTTTTCCGCTGAGCGGTACTATGGTAACGATGAGATCGGCCGATCATATCACGTTCCGCGGTCTCACCATGCAAAACGCGCGCGAGCGCTTTATCGACGAGTCGATGGGACGCGGAATCACGGTAGACGGATGCGTATTCTCGTGCGCCGTTGACGCCTCGTCGATCGGCGGCGAAACGTCCGTCGGCGTCAAGGGCCTTTCGTTCGACGGCCATCCGGACGGGGTCAGCAAGGATCTCGTCTTCACCGGCAACACGTTCGAGCTTTTCTACGGAGCCGCCCTGAAAGTCAACGGGAATTGCGAGGGCGAGCACAGATTCGACAGGACGACGAACGTCCTGTTCGACAACAATCTCGTCCGCCTGACGAATCTCGGCTTCGATTTCAGATGCGGTATCGATATGCCGTCGTCTTCTTCCTTGAAATTCACTCATAACCGTTTCGAAAAATGCGCCCGCGGCGCGATCTCGTATTCGCGCTCGTACGACGTGCTCGTTGAGTACAACGATTTCGATTCCGTGATGCGGAACGCGACGGACGGCGGCGTCCTTTACGCAGACTGGGGCGCGGACGCGAGAAACGTGACCGTGCGATACAACTGTTTCAACTACGTCCCCCCGACGCTTGTCGGAACGTACGGGATTTACATCGACGACGTCACGTCCGGAGCGGACGTTTATTCGAATATCTTCTGGAACACGGGTAACTGCGCGGTCATGGTCCACGACGGACGCGATAACTTTATACACGATAATATCGTTATCGGAACGTCGGGGACGTACGACGGCGAGTTCGGATTTTCCGTGGTGAGCTGCCGTCCCACCGTCGAGGAATCCGCCGCGGCGGGCACGCTCGAACAGGATAAGACGGACGACTGGGGGATCCGCAGGACCCGGATCGTGTGGGGCGAGGAAGTCTTCGACAAATGCGCGCAGTACGAGAGCTACAGAAGCGCGATCGCCGAACGCTGGCCGCAGATACTCGGTTATCATCTCGACTTTGAAAACAGAGACGACCCGAATTTCGTATTCAACAACGTCAACGAATTCTCCGGCAACTTCTATTTCAACAGCACGGGCAAGCCTGGAGGGATCTCGGACGATGAATTGATACTGAAGTATCTGACGGTAACGAACGAGACGGGCTTCACGCTTGATGAGAACCTGTTTTTCGTCAACCCGACGCTCGGCGACTACCGGATCCGCGAGGGCGCGGACGTCCCGGATCTCGAGTTCGAACGTATCGGCAGATACTGATGGCTTCCGCATCCGGAACGCGTCGAATTTCGCGAATAAAAAACCGCGCCGCGTATTGAAAAAACTGTTTGAGTGTGATATAATCTCAAACGGTTCAAAAATACATACAAAAGGAGAAATGATCATGAAAGAACTCAGAATCCTCGCGATCGTGATGGCTGCCGTTCTTACGCTGGCGGTTCTCGTTTCGTGCGGCGGAACGAAGACCCCCACGGGTTCGGACGCTCCCGAGACCGCCGCTCCCTCCGGAGACGTCAAGGGCGCTATGGACGAGCACGGCTACTACAAGGTATTCGTTCCGGAAGGGTGCACCCTGAAGCATGAGGACGTTTTCGGCGACGAAGATCCGAAATCCTTCCGCCTCCTGTTCGATGACAACGCCATGGCTCAGCTCATGTTCGGTATCTACGACCAGAGCGGTGCGGAGATGGGCATCGAGGCAACCAAAGAAGCGAACGACGGAGCAGAAGACGTCACTCTCGATCTCGACGGAGTGAAGTGGACCGGCGTTGCCTACGAATACAGCGGCAACCCCTGCTTCCAGATCTGTGCGGACTTTGACGGCAATTTCGTTACCGTCAACGGAACGTACGTCGCGTATGACGACGCGACCGTCAAGGCCGTTCTCGGTTCTCTCGAGATCAACGTCCCCGCGGAATGATCGATAAATAAAAATACGGCGGAGCCGGTTTTCCGGCTCCGCCGTTTCTTTTTTATCTGTTCTTTCTTTTTCTGCGTATTCCGAGTTTGCGCGCCGCCCGTCCGGCAATGCCCCGAAGACGCGCGAAAAGGGCGCGGAAAGGATAGATCAGGTTCCAAACCCTTACGTAGGCGCGATATCCGCGCTCCGTGACGCTATGTTCTTTACCCTTGCGGACGAAGTCGGTCAGCACGCCGATAACGGCGTCGTCCGGAACGTTTTCAAGTTTGAAAGTATTGTCCCCGCGGATGAGGTAGTGCCCGTCCCGGACTTTGATCACCCGATGCAGAACGTGGTCTCCGCCGCGTCGGTACAGAGCCACGTCAAACCTCTTCAAACGTGAAGGGTGGACTCTGACCGTCACGAGATCTCTGTTTTGGCGAAGCATAGGCCTCATACTTATTCCGTGCGTTTTGTAGACCAGTACTCCGTCGCGGGCGAGTATTTCCTCAAACGTATCGCTCATTCTGCCAACGCGCCTATACTTCTGAGCGTTTCGATGACTTTTGCTACGTCGGAACCGATCTGTTCCCGCGGAGCGTCGAATTTTGCGCACATCGCGTCGATTATCGCCTCCTCGGTCGTTTCTTCCTTAAGGCAGTCGACGATGAACGCCGTCGTTTTGTTGCCTCTGACCAAACCGTGGAAAGACTCCGCACCGACGGGCACGAGAAACCGCACGCCGTCGATGTCCTGTGAGATAAAATCGGGTTTAAGTTTCATATTCCACTCCTTGAATACCGTAATTTCAATTCTTAGGATTCGCAGCGTCGGATCCGAATATCCCGCCGCAACAGACGTGCGCCGCTTCCGGGTCCATGTTGCATCTCAAAGCGTAATAATCCGCGGCGTTCAGCAGTTTTTTCTCCATCTCGATGATCTTGACCGCCGACGCGGGATCGTTCGACTTATAGGATGACTCCATCAGCAGCGGAAAAGCTTCGGCGGGACTCAGCGGGTCGATTCGGTTGACGGCGCCTCGTTTAAGACTTACGATCGCCTTCAGAGGCGCGGAGATATTACTGCTCAGATGATGTTTGCCGTTCCACGGAGTCCCCCACACCGTGACGCTTCCTTCTTCGATCCGAATAAAGGGTTTGTCGTCGTTGATCATCACGATCCGGCCGCCGAAAACGTCGCGCCACAGTTTTGCATGGGTGCTTTTTCCCGTGCCGCTTTTAGCGGTGAAAACGACCGCTTCGCCGTTAAAAGAAAGGGCCGATCCGTGTATCAGGAGGACGTTCTCGGAGACGATTTTTTCGGCAAGAATGCCGTGGATGGCGTTCAATTCGAGAAACAGTTCCGACAGCCGCCCGTCAGAAGGGCAGTCGGCTTCATAGGCGCGCTTGTAATTCTCGTTTACCTTTTCAAGGTCGGCGTCTGTCGGACAGATTATGAAACGCGGCTCTTTTTCACTCGGATAGTTGCGGAAAAACTTCCGGAATTCCTCGAATCTGCTTTGTATGAGAAAGGGGACTCCCGCGATCTCGACTCGGATATCGTACAATAAAATCACCTCAACAGAATAATTGTAACCCATAAACGCGATAAATGCAATAAAAAAACGGTTTTTCCGAAAAATGACTCGCGAACAGCCGTGCTCAGGCGCGCTCGTTTCTTGCTTTTTTGCCTGCGTTTTGATATAATCAAACTGAAAACCATACGTTTATCAAAAGGGGTTACCGATGAAAAAACTTCTCTCAGTTATTATTGCTTTGATAATGACGGTCTCGTCCGTCGTGACTGCGATGCACGTATCCGCCGCAAGCGGCGATTTTTCGGACGTCGCGGAAAATCGCTGGAGTTACGGTTCCGTGACGTATGCGGTAAAAATGGGTTATATGAACGGCGTAGGCGGCGGAAAATTCGATCCGGAAGGATCGCTTACACGCGCCATGGTCGCCACCGTCCTGTGGCGCCGCGAGGGCAGCCCTGCCCCCTCCGCGCCGAGCGGCTTTGCCGACGTACCGGCGAATGAATGGTACGCCGACGCAGTAGCGTGGGCGAAGAGCGCAGGCGTCGTAAACGGGACGACCGAGGTGACGTTCGAGCCGGACGCCTTCATCACCCGCGAGCAGCTCGCGACGATGCTCTTCCGTTTCTCTTCATCTGCTCCGGTATCGGTCCCGGAACGCGCCGACCTTGACCCGTTTGCGGACGATGAAAAAGTATCGAGCTGGGCAACGGAGCCGCTGTCCTGGGCGGTCGAGGCGGGACTCATCAACGGTACGGACGGAAACAGGCTCGCCCCGGACGGATACGCGACGCGAGAGCAGTTCGCTGCGATTATCGAGCGCTACGACGGGTCGTTCAAGCTCAAGTACAGGGATCCCGTTCTCCGCTCTCATTACACGGAGCCGGAATACCCGCTCGTCACGGACGCCGACTTTTACGTTTCAACGGCGGGCGACGACAAAAACGACGGTTCTTTCGAGCGTCCGTTCGCGACGTGGGGCAGAGCGGTCGAGGCGGTTCGCTCCCTCGACAAGGCGGGCAGAAACGGGATCACCGTCGCGTTCATGACGGGACGGTACGGCGCGCTCGACGTCAGGATGACCGCGGAGGATTCCGGCACTCCCGAATGCCCGATAACGTACTGTAAATACGGCGACGGAGACGTCGTCTTCGACAACGGATATAACTTCAGCGCGGACTCGTTCGTTCCGATCGACGAGAGCGAAAAGGCCTGGTTCTCGGGCATGGCGGCGGACAAGATCAAAAAGACGGATATGTCTTCGGTCATCGCCCCGGGGACGTACGATCTGTCGTATTACGTTTTCTCCGACACGGGACTGTGTACCGTCGCGCGTTACCCGAACAAATACGACGACGGAACGGATCATCTGTTTCAGGCTTCCGGATACGCGACGGATAACAATCACATCAAAATAGTGAACTCTTTATTTATCTCGAGGATAAAGAAATATCATACTCTCGAGGGATTCAAACTGTACGGATATCTGACGACCGGATGGTTCCAGGATACGCTCTCCGTAGGCGGATTCAACGAGGAGACGAACGAGTGCTATATCACCGACCCCGAAAAGGCGAGGATGGGTTATCTGCGCGCCGGAGAATTTTACTGGCCCGATCACTTTTCTGCCGCGCTTATGAACGTCTCGGAGGAACTCGACCACAATGGCGAATACTGGGTCGATGCCGCGACCTCCGTATTGTACGTCTACGATCCCGAGGGCGATTATCATATCGGGATCGGCGACAGGATGATCACGATGAACCGTACGAACGACGTGACGTTCCGCGGCCTCACGTTCCTGAATACCAAGGATTACTTTATACACGGAGATTACTGTCACGATATCACGGTCGATCAGTGCTCTTTCAGATGCTGCGGAGGTATGTACGCGATCGTCATCGACAGCCACGATACGGACCGCGACCTGAACTTCACGCTCACAAGGAGCGATTTCGACCTCATGATGGACTGCTGTCTGCGTATCAGCGGACACTCCACGTCTGAAAGGATCGGTTACGCGACGCATATGAACGCGCTGATCGACAACAACTCCTTCACGAATTACAATCTCTTCCTCAACGAGGAGAGCGCGATGTATATCTCCCATTGCGACGACGTTACGATCTCGCACAACGAGTTCATCAACGGCGGGCGCGGCGCGGTCTTCTACGGCGGAAGCCAGAACGTTATAATGGAGTATAATTACTGCCGGTACCAGATGCTCAACGCGGCCGACGGCGGCGTGTTCTGCACTTGGAACGACTTTTATCACCGCGGGAATATCGTCAGATACAATATAATCGAGGATGTCTCTTACCTCGGGGTGGGCGGCTTCTCCCTCTACCTCGACGACTATTCAGCCGGCACGTCCGTTTACTCCAATCTGTTTTTCAACGGGAGCGAAATGGTTATCCACAACGGCAGAGACAACGTGATGAGGGACAATATCCTTGTCAACCCGGACGGAAAAATATCCGGCTTCTCCGTGACCGTACAGAATGACGTCTACCGTCCCGAAACGCTCGGTCAGTTCAGCGCTGACGACCTGAGCGTGGTAAACAACTGGAATAACGTATACGCGCAGTACGACGCGAACCCCGCTCTCAAGGCGAACGCCATGGCGAACTGGCCGGAGATCTTCGAGCTGACGACGGACCTTGAAAAGTGGGACGACCCGTCCTTCGTTCTTGCCAGAAACGAAACGATAGTAAACAACAGATTTATCAACTTGACCGGACAGATAGCCGTTCCGACTTCGGAATACGTCGTCAAGTATTCGACGATAGAGGGCAACGTCGGCTATACGCTCGGTGAGAACCCGTTCTTCGTCAATCCGTCCCGCGGGGATTACCGACTGAAAGACGGAGTAGATTTCCCGGATATAAAGTTTGAAGACATAGGACGCTATTGATCCTGAAAACAGGGAAACGGGAGGTGACGCGGAATGATCCTTGACGGGCTGAAAGAGGAAATGAAAAACGCGCCGTCGGGCGAATACTGCCCCGACCTTTTCCGCGCGCAGGGATACGCGTCGTCCAACGGTACGACCGTGTCGCAGATACGGGCGGACGGGATAGCCGCGCTTTTCACCGCCCCGAAACCGTATATTTACAAAAACGACCTCACCGTCGGAAGCATCAGACCGTATTTTACGGAGCTTTCCGAAGAAGACAGAAAAACGGTCTGTCTGTATGAAGAAAAATATCCCGAACGCGATTTTGAAAAAAACGGAGATCACTTCGCTCCCGATTATTTCACTGCGGTGCGGATCGGCATTCCCGGTCTGATCGAAAGGATCGGGCGGTCTGAAGAAAAACATAAAAACGACGAGAGCGCTCTCGACTTTCTGTCCTCAATGAAAAAGACTCTGTACGCGCTGATCGGGAAACTCGAAGCGTACGCCGCAGCGGCGGACGGTCTCATCGGAAAAGAAGGATACGACGACGGAAGGCTGAGGACGGTAAGGGATAACTGCAGGGCGCTTACCGTATCCGCTCCGCGGAACTTCGAAGAGGGGCTGCAGCTCGTCTGGATGATCCACAGCTGCTTCGTCAGCGAAGGAAGATACGCGATGGCTCTCGGAAGGATCGACCGGTACCTTTACCCGCTGTTCGAGCGCGATATCGAAAGCGGAAGGATCGACGAAGAATATGCGACGGAACTTCTCGCGGGCGTATTCCTGAAGATCTGCGAGAACAGATACAGAGGCTTCGACGACGTCGTGAACATATGTATAGGCGGCGTCGACGAAGACGGAAAGTGCTCTGTCAACAAACTGAGCCTGTGCGTGCTTCACGCAGTGCGCGACGTGAATCTCCCCGGTCCCAACCTTTCGGCAAGGATTACCGCGGACACGCCTGACGGTTTTCTCGACGAGTGCCTCAGGGTGATCGGCACGGGGCTCGGATACCCGGCTCTCATGAACGACGAGGTCAATATCGCGGCGCTGCTGCGAAAGGGGTACGACCTGCGCGACGTGAGAAACTACTGCATGGTCGGATGTATCGAAAACTTCATCACGGGAAAACAGCCGCCGTGGGTCGACGGACGGTTCGATCCCATCTGTTATCTTGAAGAAATATTGCTCGAGAGCGACGCGGACTTCCTTGACGGGATCCGTTCTATGGACGAATTCATGGAACTGTATGAGAGGAAGCTCGCCCGCGGCGTTTCGGAATACGTCCGGTCGGCAAACAGAAGGTCGTTCGTCCACGACCCGGGGGACCGCACCTCTCCGTTTTTATCTTGTTTCTGCGAGCTCTGCATAGAGCGCGGGCGGGATATCAACGACGGCGGAGCCCTTTATCCGTCGGTCCACGGCGCCGCGCTCATGGGGATAGGGACTGTGAGCGATTCGCTGTCCGCGATCGAAAAGACGGTCTTCGTCGACGGGAGCGTAAAACTTTCGGAGATAGCGGAAGGCATAAAGCGCAATTTCGAGGGCAAAGAAAAGCTGAGAGAGACGCTCAGGTCTGCGCCCAAATACGGAAACAACGACGACTTTGTCGATAAATACGCCGTCTGGTACGCAGGCACGCTGTCCGATATGTTCGACCGGTACAGGACGAACGACGGAGGCGCGTTCTATACCGCGATGGCGGCGAACACCTCGAATATCGAAGCGGGCATGTCCCTGCAGGCGACGCCTGACGGGAGACTCGCGGGGCAGCCGCTTTCCGATGCCGCGTCGCCTACGTACGGGTGCGACGTCAGAGGCGTGACGTCAACGCTCCTGAGCGTGTCGAAGCCCGATTATACGCGCTGCGCGTGCGGGACCGTAGTGAACCAGAAATTCTCTCCTTCCGCGTTTGAGGACGGAAAGCGCGAAAAACTCCTGAAACTGATACGCGTATATTTTGCCCGCGGAGGTCAGGAGATTCAGATCAATTCGACCTCGCGCGAGGTGCTCGAGGACGCTATGGTCAATCCCGACCGATATCAGTCTCTCGTGGTCAGGGTTTCGGGCTTTTCGGCGATATACGTCACGCTTTCAAGAGACGTGCAGGAGGACATACTGAGCAGGACTCAGCAGCAGCTTTGATGATATGACGGTTCTTAACGTTTCTTCCATACAGCGCTTTTCCACGGGAGACGGCCCGGGTATACGGACGACCGTATTCCTCAAGGGATGCAATCTCCGCTGCCCATGGTGCCATAATCCGGAGAGCATATCGAAAAAAACGGAGACGCTGATCTATCCTGGAACTCACCGCGCGGTGACTTACGGTAAGACGATGAGCTTGGAAGAATTATTCGACGACGTGATCGAGGATATCGACTTTTACCGCGAAAGCGGAGGCGGCGTTACGGTCAGCGGCGGAGAACCTCTTTTGCAGCCGGTCGGCGTCGGAGAACTGGCGAGAAGGCTCCGCTCGGTCGGGATCTCAACGCTCGTCGACACCGCCGGGTGCGTTCCGTGGGAAAACTTTCTTTGCGTCGCGGATCACGTCGACACGTTCTACTACGACGTGAAAACGGCGGACGGCGCGCTTTATGAAAACGTCGTACGCGGGGACAAAGCGCTCGTTTTCGGCAATCTGGGCAGACTTGTCGAAGCGGGGAAAGACGTCGCAGTGCGTATCCCGCTGATACCCGGATTCAATATGAGCGGGGCGGATCACGAAAAAATATACGGCGAGCTGAAAAAAACGGGAGCGCGGCGGGTCGACCTTTTGCCGTTCCACCGTCTCGGTTCGTCCAAATACGAGGCGATGGGGCTGACGTACGGGTATAAAGATACGCCGCCCCCGGAAGAAGCCAAGATCGAAAAGATAAAGAAGATATACGAGGACGGTTTTATCGTAAGGATCGAAAAATGACTGATATCATCGTTTTTGCCGGGCAGAGCAATATGCAGGGACAGTCGGAGAAACTGCTTGACGGCGCCGCCGTTCCGGACGCGTTAGAGTACAAATACGCGACCGACAGCCTCGTTCCGCTCTGCGATCCATTCGGCGAGGATCTGAGGTACGACGGGACTGCGGGCGTCGCGTACGGCGACGGGACCGAAGACGGCTGGCACCGTCTGCACGTCCTCGGAGGAGCCGCGTACGGACACTCCACACTCGTCCCTGCGTTCTGCCGCGTATATACCGGATTGACGGGACGGCGAGTCGTCGCCGTCGGCGCGGCTAAGGGCGCTGTGACTATCGACTACTTCATGCGCGGGAGCGACGGGTTCGACTTTCTCGTCAGAAAAACGAACGCGGCGAAAAAGCACGTGACCGACCCGTCAGGCTCGGTCTTTTTGGTGTGGCTCCAGGGCGAAAGCGACGCGATTGACTCAACGGGGAAGGACGAGTATCTCGAACGGATCGGACGGATGTCCCGCGACCTCAAAGCGGAGATCGGTCTGGAGAAGTTCTGCGTCATCCGCGTCGGCAGATTCACGAACGACGAAAGAGACGACGAGATAATCGCGGCGCAGGATGAAATATGCGCGCGCGATCCCCTCTTTCTCATGCTTACGGACGAAGCGACGGAACTGAACGGGATCCCCGAATATATGAATCCCGGAGTTTCGGGCCACTTCAGCGCGGAGGGACTCCGAAAACTCGGGTCGGACGCGGCAGCCGCTCTTGCCGAATACGTGTTATCCGCATCCCGGAGGTAAAGATATGAAAAAAACGATCTCTCTGCTTCTCGCAGTCGTTATGATCGCCGCGGCGTTCGCGGCAGTACCCGTGTCAGCCGAGGCCGCGTTTTCCGACGTCGAAGACGGCAGATGGAGCGCGGCGTCGATAGAGTACGCGGTAAAAAACGGGTATATGAACGGCGTCGGCGGCGGAAAATTCGACCCGGAAGGCGCGCTGACGCGCGCCATGGTCGCGACCGTTCTGTGGCGGCGCGAGGGATCTCCCGTACCGACCGCTCCGAGCGGTTTTGACGACGTACCCGCGGGAGAATGGTATACCGACGCCGTAGCGTGGGCAAAGGAGACGGGCGTAGTCAAAGGCCTCACCGAAACGGCGTTCGGTCCCGACGAATTCATTACGAGAGAACAGCTCGCGACGATGCTCTTCCGCTTCTCTTTGAACGCGCCGGTATCGGTACCGGAGAGGGCCGCCCTTTCGCTGTTTGCCGACGGCGGAAACGTCAGCGACTGGTCGGAAGAAGCGATGAGGTGGGCGGTCGAAGCCGGTCTTTTGAAAGGAACGGACGGAAACAGACTCGCTCCGGACGGCTTCGCGACGCGCGAACAGTTCGCCGCGATAATAGAAAGATACGACAACTCTTTCAAACTGTCGTACAATCAGCCCGTTCTGCGCTCTCATTATACGGAAAAAGAATATCCGCTCGTGACGGACGCGGACTTCTACGTATCAACGACGGGATCGGACGAAAACGACGGTTCGTTTGACCGACCCTTCAGGACGTGGGAGCGGGCCCGCGACGCGGTGCGCGCGCTCGATAAAACGGACCGCGACGGGATAAAGGTCGCGTTTACGGCGGGGAACTACGGCCCGATCTCGATCGTACTCACCGGGGAGGACTCGGGAACTCCCGAATGTCCGATAACCTACTGTAAATACGGCGACGGACCTGTCGTATTCGACAACGGCGTGACGCTGACGGAGGACGATTTCGTGCCGATCGGTGAAGAAGAAAAGGCAATGTTCAACGACCGGTACGCCGACAATATCAAAAAAATCGATCTTAATAAATATTTCAGCGAGATCCCGGAATTCTCCGATTTTATGCTGTTCAATGAGCAGACCGTCATGACCGCCGCAAGATTCCCGAACAGATACGCCGACGGATCGGACAGCCTTATGGCGTCGGGCGAGACGAACGACGACCGGTCCCTCCGCATTACGATGGGCGTTATCGCGCGCCGCATCGCGACGTACTCCGACGATGCGATCGCCGGGATGCGCGTTTACGGTTATATCGTCGCCGGATACAGGAAAGACACGTTCCGGGCCGAATCTTTCGACAGGGAGAACGGAATACTGTATATCAAAGACTGGGATACGCATCAGTACGGTCCGATGCGTTCCGGATGGCGCGGAGCCGACGGCGAAGGCATCCAGATGTGCGTTACGAACGTTGCGCGCGAACTCGACTTCGCCGACGAATATTGGGTCGACTATGAGACAGGAACGCTGTACGTTTACGACCCGAAGGGGGAATACCGTATTCCGATGGGATGCGGGCAGAGATTGATCAGGGGATCGGGGTACGACGCCGTTACCGGATACGACCAGACGCCCGAATACCTGATGGTCGATCTTGAAGAGACCGGATATATAACGTTACGCGGACTCAGCTTCGAGAACGCCGCCGACGGGATACTGTTCGGCTACAAAACGTCGGGGATAACGATCGACCGGTGCTCGTTCTCGTGTTCAACGGGCCCGAACCAGACGCTGTTCGAGTTCTCTCTCGACGGCGCGCCGCTCGCCCTGACCGTGACCGACAGCGAATTCGACCTCTCGGCGGGCTCCGCGATCTGGGTCGAGGACGTCGCCGACGGCCCCGAACGCTATACGAGCAGGAGCGACGTGTACATCGACAACTGCCTGTTCTCGCGCGCGAATCTCACTTACGACGTCGAGGGCGCGGTCGATTTGTACAAGTGCTCGGGCGGTACGGTTTCCCACTGCCGTTTCGAGAAATGCAGCAGATGCGGAGTGATGTATCAGAACTCGTTCGATATCCTGATCGAGTACAACGACTTTGACAGCGTGATGACGAACTCCGAGGACGGAGGCGTGACGCGCACGTGGGGCAATATGGACGGCAACTGCGTCATCCGCTGTAACTACTACAACACCATAGCCGCGTCGCAGGGCGTCGGACGGCTCGCACAGTATTCCGACGACGGCGACTGCGGGACGGAGATATATTCGAACCTTCTTTACAACGGCGGAGATATCGTCTTCGCCGGAGCGGGTCGCGACAACGCGTTCCGCGACAACGCCGTCGTGGGAAACGGCAGGGTGATCGTTCAGTCGATGACGGAGGCGATAAAAGAAGTCGGAGACGACGCGCGGTATTCGTGGCCGATCTACGTCCACCTCGCGAGATGGAACAGGATCCTCGAGTATATCGCGACGGTCGATGGGTACGCGGAAGAGCTTGAGGCGCGCCGCCCGGGCGCGACGTCGTTCACTTTCGACTTCAACGACCCGTGGCGTCTCGATTTCGCGTTCGCTCCCGTGACGACGATAACGGGCAACGCGTATTTCAACGAGAAAGGCGGGACGGAGGACCGGTTCCTTCTGCTCGGAGACGCCGCCGACTACTGCACGGTCGACGGAAACGTCGGATACTCGTTCGGGGAGAATCCGATTTTCGTCAATCCGACTCTCGGCGACTACCGCATACGCGACGGAGTAGACTTTCCGGATATTCACTTTGAAGATATCGGAAGATACTGATCCGTTCGTAGTCGCCGGCGACTACCGCGTTCGCGCGGATTCGGGTTTCCCCGACTTTCATTTCGAACTCATCGGAAGATACTGACGTAAAAAAGAACCGCCGGGGCTTGAGCCCCGGCGGGTTTTCTTTTCTATGAACGGTCACTGCGGTCCGGCGGAGTCCGTTTCTTCGCCCTGCTTTTCACGCTGAAGGAACTTCAGGGCGAAAAGACCGGTCAGCGCCTGAAGCGCCCCGAACACGAAGAAGGCCGTCGACATGAAGTTCAGCGGGAACATATAGAACTGGATGCAGATCCAGAGCATCAGGGTGATCCCGAAGACCGTGCCGAGGATCACGCCGATCTTCTTTTTTGCGAGGAGCAGTATCGCTGCCGTCAGATTCGTCAGTCCGTTTACGGTCAGCAGGGCGATCCCCGAGAAGAGGAAATCCCGGAACAGCACGTCGGAGAACGGCAGGGCCGTGAAAAACGGGAGCATCCCGTCCATGCCGAGGACTTTGCCGCTCGGGTCGATGATCATCGACAGACCGCCCGCGACGGCGCCGATCCCGATGAAGAACGTCCAGAAGATCAGAATTATCCTGAATACGTTATACGGTGAAGATTTCTTTTTCATCCTGTCGCCCCCTGTTTTATCGATCGCATCGCCAGGAACGTCGGGATATTGAGCTCGTGCAGCCGCCCTTCTCCGTTCGTGTCCTCGTACAGTTCGAGCATGGTAAAACCCGCCTCGAGCTGGCCGTTGATCTGTTCTTCGATCGTATGAGAGAACTGCATCCCGGCATCGTCCGCCTCAAGTTGTTTTCTCTGTTCTTCGTTTTCCGTCGGGTCGAACGGCAGGGAGTTTATTATTTCTTTTTCGTCCGCGTCGACGATATAATTGACGAAGTGATCCGTTCCGGACAGAAGATACCCGCCCGGCTTCAGGACTCTGTAACACTCCCGCCAGATACTTTTCACGTCTTTGACGTAGCAGTTCGACACCGGATGAAATATCAGATCGAATTCGCCGTCGTCAAACGGCAGCGGCTTCGTCATATCCCCGCGGATCGCGCGGATCTCATATCCTTCCCGCCGCGCGACCTCGATCTCGCTCCCGATCTGCTTCTTCGAATAATCGAGAACGGTCGGAATCGCTCCGAGAGCGGCGAAGACGGGCATCTGCTGACCGCCTCCGCTCGCAAGACCGAGAACTTTTTTGCCGCGGAGGTCGCCGAACCATTCGTGCGGAACGGGCTTGGTCGGGGTCAGCATAACGTCCCAGACGCCCCGGGCAGCGTTGAGGTATTTTTCGTGTGAGATCGGTTTTCCCCACTCCCATCCCCCGTCGATCCAGCGGTCGATCGTTTCGGCGTTGATATCCTGATAGTCCATATTGCGGTCTTTCAGTCCTCAAGGAGGAATTCTTTAAGCCGAGCCAGCTTGTCCGCGTCGATGCCGTAGTTCGTCAGGTGAAGCATAACGAGTTCGGACAGCGAACGGTCGCCGTACGTCTCCCGCAGAAAGTCGAAATAACCCTCCGCGCCCTCGCATTCGTTCCAGTTCCGGTGAGCGTAAAGGGCGGTGAAATTGTAATCGATGATAATATTCTCGTCGCTCATCCCGACGATCCCGCCGATCACGACGGAGATAAAGCCCGTCCTGTCCGCGCCGGAGTAACAGTGGAAATAGACCGGATAGGACGCGGGATCGAAGAGCACGTCGAATATCTGATGAAGCTGGCCCATTCCCCGGTCGTTCAGCGTTCCGCCCCACGAACTGTCGTGAGAGACCTGAACGTACCGTACGCCCGGACCCGCGGGACTTTCGGTCCTCTTACCCTCTTCTTCCTCACGCAGGTCGATCTCCGTTTTTATCCCGAGCCGTTCGACAAACGTTCTTTTCCCGCTGTCGGTGAGCCCCGCGCGTTCGTCTTCGTCCCATTCGAGGAATCTGCCGCGGTAAAGGAGCCCCTGCTTCATCCGTCTTCCCTCGGTGTTGAATCTGCCGCCGAGGTCGCGGAAATTCGGTACGCCGTCGACGCGGAGCGGGCGGATCGGATCGGGGACTGTCGAAAAAGATCGGACCTCGGAATATTCTCCGTTCTGTCTCACGCGCCAGAAGTACGTTTTGCCTGTGAGAAAATTCGAGACGGAGGAAAACAGATCGCGGTCAGTCGCACACTGACGGGTCTCGGAGATATCGACCGTCGATGCGGAGGAAAAGTCGTCCGTTTCGGAGATCTCGAGATAGGTCGGGAAATCCGCGTCGTCCGATCGCCATCTGAACACGCATACCGCGGGAGCCGACGCGTCCACGCCGTACACCTCGTCGTATTTGCCGAAGCGGGTGAAGGTCCCTTCCCGGGTCTGCCTGATGAGCTTGGTCTGCGTATCGGTCAGCACGGAGAATACCGCGCCGTTTTCAGGAGAGATAAGACGGATCATACGTTTGTTTTCCTTCTTTTCGCGTTTTTTTAATTATACCATACCGGAACAAAGTAAACAACAACAATCGATTTTCGGAGCGCGCATTCGAAATCTTGAAAAGCGGTCGGCTTTGTGCTAAAATGAAATCGACATAACGCCGCGCCGCGGCGACGATCGAGGAGAAACGAAGATGAAAAAGATCATTTGCGCAATTCTCTCTTTATGTATGCTTGCCGCTTTTATGCCGCTGACGGCGGGAGCGGGCGACCTCGACCCGGGAAGATACGCTCACGACGAGTGGTACGTCGGCGTGTCAGAAGAGGCCTTCAAAGCCGATCACGTTATCGGTCCGGGCGGCGACGTTCTGAACTCCCGGTACGAGCAGGTCCACTACTGGAATATCATTATGCCCGGTGAGACGATCGCAATTCTGCCCAACACTACGCATCCGGGCTTCGGCATTCAGGGAGGCCATATCTCGAGCTGGTACGGCAACACTATCTGCCAGATGGACGATCCGGTCGTGGTTACGGATTATCTCACTCACGGAAGCGTACCGAAAAAAACGGAGCTGACTCCTCTGGCGACTGAGACGATGACGGTCCCGTTCGGCGACCGTGTCGTTGACAAACCCGACAGCCCCGTTGCGACCCACGACGGAATCTCTTCGATCGAGTACGTTTCCCTGTACCGCAACGATACGGGGCTGCCGATCATATTTGACGGAGGGCGCGACGGCGCGTTCAACAAAACCGTCGATCATTCGATCGTCGGCAAGGACTCGTCCGGATATACGGTTTTCCAGGGCGGGATCAGCGTCAAATCGTCGCCCACCCTGATCTTTGCCGAGCCGTATTACACGCTGAGTCTCGGGAAAGGATACTTTGAATATCAGGTAGGCGGAGGATACGATATAGAAGCTCCGCTGCCGAAGGGAACGCATTTCCCCGACCGTATTTACGTTACGAGCAAGGACGTGACTTACGAGATGCCCATCCCGGAAGCGGAGCGGTTTTCGCTCGCCGCTTTCTACAATCGGGGCAGAGGCATCTTCACGCCGAACGAGGGCGGAGTTAAAGGCGACGGCGTTTATACTTACGTTTACAATATGCAGAGCAGGACCCGTAATTTCTCTCAGACTGAGCTCGAAGACTTTCTGTGCGATACTCTCGTTGCGCCGAGGTTCTACGAGGGATACACGATCCGTTTCTACGGTCAGGGCGGAAAGATAGACGGAAAAACGGAAAAATTCGTCGCCGCCGTCACCGAATACACGTGGAGCCGCGACGACCTCACGCTCGATATCGGGACGGTAGTCCCCGTGGCGAACGGCGCGACCTTCCTCGGCTGGTGTACCGATCCGGACAGACCGACCGAGACGCTCATCACGGACACCACGCCCGAGTACGTATGGGAAAACGTACTCAGACAGAGCGACAGCAGACACACGAACCTGTACGCCGTATGGGACGGCGAACCCGAACCGCCGGCCAACCCGTTTTCCGACGTTAAGACCGACCAGTATTATGCGGAGCCCGTCCTTTGGGCGGTGGCCCACGATCCGCAGATCACCAAGGGCGTCGACGCGACGCATTTCGCTCCCGACGACACGTGCACCCGAGCGCAGATCGTTACGTTCCTGTGGCGCGCGAAGGGATGCCCCGAACCGAAGAGCACGGAGAACGTTTTCGGCGACGTCGATCCGGGCGAGTACTACTACAAAGCGGTCCTCTGGGCGGTCGAGAACGGGATAACTACCGGAACGGGTAAGACCACGTTCTCACCGAACGACGGATGCACGCGCGCGCAGGTCGTCACTTTCCTGTGGCGTTCCGAGGGAAAACCGGCTCCTACGGTCACGAATAATCCGTTCCGTGACGTTCCCGCGGGAGAATACTACACGAACGCCGTCCTTTGGGCAGTCGAAAAGAAGATCACCGTCGGGACGAGCGCGAAAACGTTCGATCCTTCCGAAACGTGTACGAGAGGGCAGATCGTGACTTTCCTCTACAGAGATCTCGCGTAACTTTCAATTCGATAAGAAACCCCGCGGACGGATAACCGTCGGCGGGGATTTTTTTGCCGAACATGGCGCTATTGATCCTTTTCGGTTTCTTCGGGTACGGGACTCTCTTCTTCGGTTTCTCCCGAACGTTTTTTTCTTATCGTTTTGATCAGCGATATCGAGGTGGTGATCGCGATGACGGCGCAGGAAGCGATCCCGAGAACGACGCCCGCGGCGATCAGGATTCACTCGAGAACTCGGCTCTTGACTTTCTTCATTGCCGCGAGACTGCGGAACACGGCGACGGCGTTCTGCGCCGTGCTGCTGTATCCCTTGAGCACGATCGACGACGCCCCGTAAAAGAACTGGCTGACGATCTGGATAGCCATTATCTCTTTATGCTTTTTTCGCGTACCGCTGATCGAATCCGATACCGTAGCGCACAGACTCAGTATATTGCCGACTGTTATCGACGTTCCCGTCATTGTCCGCCCCCGTTTTCAGAAGATGATACGAAGCCGTGCCGGCCTTTTCTTCCCGACTCAATGAGTTCTTTTTCGAATTCGTCAGGGTGTTTCAGGTCATAGTTCTGATGATACTCTTCCGCTTCGTAAAACCCGGAGAACGGCTCGATCGCCACGCAGACTTCTTTTCCCGACTCCTCCGCCAGTTTGTTGACGCGCGCCTCGGCGAGCGCTCTTTCTTCTTCGGATGTGAAATAGATCGCGAGAGTGTATGACCGGCCTCGGTCTATGAACTGCCCTCCCGGGTCGAACGGATCGACGTTGGCAAGGTAGATATCGAGTAACTTTCCGTAGGAAAGTTCGGCGGGATCGTATACGATCATCACCGTCTCGCGATGGGCCGTTTTCTGCGCTTTTACGTCGCTGTAGACGGGGTCTTTTTCTTTACCGCCGGAATAGCCGCACACGACCTTCTCCGCGCCGTACGCACGGAATACAGGCGTCATGCACCAGAAGCACCCGCCCGCAAAATACGCTTTCATGATCAGACCTCCGCGTATAGTGATCTTATCGGTAATTCAGTTGAGAGGGGGAAGAGAATGGATGTCGTAGTTATCGTAATAGATATCGAACGCGGTTTGAACGTCGCCGAAAAGCTCGATCAGCGCGCCCGCCTGGAACATCGTCGACAGAGAGCCGGACGGAGCTTTCCACGCGGCGTTCGAGATCACTTCGAGTTTTTCGTTGCCCGGCCGGTTTGCGCGCAGGATCGCCTCCGCTTTGAAGAGCAGTTCTCCCGTCGCTATGTGATAATCGCTCGACACGATCGCAAGTTTTTTCACGGAAGGGTAGAGCGAAGTGAGGATATCGTACGTGAAGATAGCGTTCTGCGCCGTGGTGATCGAGGTGTCCTCGACGATGATCCTCTTTTTATCCACGCCCTTCTTTTCGAGCCACTTCGCCATCTCGCCCGCCTCGGTGGCGTTTTCGTTCTTCTCCGCGGTACCGCCTCCGGTGCAGACGATATATGCCCTCGGATATTTCTCCGCGCACCTCAGCGCGACGGTTAGGCGGTTTACGAGTTCGTCCTTCATCGATCCGTCGGGCTCGAGCTGAAAGCCGAGAACGACGATGCAGAGCTCGTCCGTGTCGGGCAGGCCGTCGGGCAGGACGCCGTAATTGAGCGGTTTGCCGAGTTCGTCGGACGTCCATATGCCGATAATGTTTTTCCACCTGACGCCCGCAGACGCATCGGCAGCCGATAACTCGCCGAGCAGCTCGTCGATCCTGTCAGCCGCCTCTGAGCCGTACGTGCCGTAGTCGACCGCTATCTCCTCGACGATCTTTTGAACTCCCGTCGGATCGGAAGCGCCGCCGCTTTTTTTGCCGCACCCGAAAAGGGAAGTCAGAAGCGTCAGCAGGATCAGGACGGATACCGTCTTTATATAGAATGATTTCATTTTTTTGAACTCCTTTCTTTTTCAGTATAACCGAAAGCGGCGCGTTTTTCAACCTTTTGATCATTTGCGTACGGCGTTTCGCGGGTCGTGCCTCGTATGAACGCTGATCCGCCGCCGGTAAAAAAGAAAAGACCGTCGGGACACTTGTGATAAAGCAGGTGTCCCGAGTTTTTGCGCTTAGCTTTGTAATTGATCTAATCCGTGCTGTTTTCAGAAAAACCAACGCAAAAGCACTTTTGACAACCTGCGGTCATCAAAAGCGCATTGCGCTCTTTGTATTATCATCCGTAAACGGCAATTACGATAATCTGCCCATCGTTGCCGGGCATAAAGCGTTCGTTGATATAAACAACAACTAATTGATAATTGCTTTGCTTCTTTTGAGTGATATAATGGAGACGTAAGCTTACAGAGATTTTTTGAAGGGAGAAACATCAATGAATGTTAAAATAGGTACGATAATAAAAAAACTAAGAAAAGAACAAAAAGTAACACAGGAAGAATTGGCTGCGGCAGTTGGAGTGACCCCGCAGGCGATCTCAAGGTGGGAAGGAGAAGGCGGTTATCCCGACATTGAGCTATTGCCCGCGATCGCCGATTTCTTTGCCGTAAGCATTGACGAGTTGATCGGATATCGTCAGTCCGAAAGAGAAATTGAATTGACTCAGATCAAAAAAGAGCTTTCCCGTCTAAAAGAGGTTGGAACTTTAGATGAACGCATCGCTTTTGCACGAAAAGCATTGATAAGATTTCCCGGCGATGACGAGATCAAAGAATTTCTTGCGGTAAGTCTGTATCTTATATACGACGAGCGTAAAGACGAGGCGGCGCTGGCAGAATCGGAAACTCTGTGCAAATCGGTTATGGAAAGCAGCACAGACCTTGATATCAAATATGATGCCATCAATACACTGGTAGATATTTATCTTGACAAAAAACAAAGCGATAAAGCACTTGAGTTTGTGAATAAACTAACCCCAATGAAATACTGCCGTGAATTTGTCTTATCAAGCGGTATAGGCGACGGTAAAACCGAATGGTATATTCAGGATGAGATCGACAAGCTCACGGATTGCCTGGCAATAGCTATCAGAAACTATACCTTGAATGACGATCTGCCTAACGATGAAACTACGTGGGATAAAAAGATAGAAATGCTGAAAACATCAAATGAACTCTACCGTATGATCTACGGAGACAATCTTATGTTTTACCACGTAAGATTAGCGCATAATTATTGGCTAATATCAACATTTCTGATTGCACAGGGAAAGAAAGATGAGGCGCTTGACGCACTTGAAAAAATGTGTGAACATACTCTTTTATACGATAAATCCTATGTGGAAGATCACGGCAAGCATTATTCATCAATCTATACCGATAAATTGATCTATCCCGAACCAAGTAAAGATTTTCACGAGCTGACAGAACATAACCAAAGTTATTATAACCTTGATCATCTTAATCACACGCGTTATGACGTTATCCGAGATAATAAGCGCTTTGTTGCTATCGTAAATGCGTTAGAGAAAAAGGCAAAATAAGACTCTTCATAAAACAAAGGCGGGGATGCTCCCCGCCTTGATTGTTAGAGTTAAAAAACGAGTTAATTATTATTGCCCCAGTCGCACCAAACCCGCAAACAAACCGCAAGGGACACCTGCTCTATGGCAAGTGTCCCTCAGCGGCCTTTTCTTTTTTTGACGTATGATCGGCAGCCGGACCGTTCCGGCCTTCCTTCATGTCCTCTTCCCGAGACGTCGGAGTATGAAGACGGAGTTATTCCGAAAGATCGCTTTCTTCCAGAGATTTGGTCCTCTTGAATCTGTCGAACAGATCGGTGACGTCCTTACCCGGCTCTTTGGTGCAGAGCGAGACGGCGACCGCTGCGATCAGACCGGCGACGAACCCGGGGATGATCTCGTAGAGTTTTGTGTTAAGGACGACGCTCTTCATATCGTAGTATTCGAGGTTGAGGAAGATCATCCACAGAATATCGACGGCGAAGCCCGTGACGATACCGGCTACGGCGCCCTTGTAGTTGAGCCGTCTCCAGTAGAGCGAGAGCAGGATGATCGGACCGAACGCCGCGCCGAACGCGCCCCACGCAGCGGAAACGAGGCTCATAATGGTGCTGAACGCGGGAACGATCGGGCTATCGCCCGTTCCGAGTACCGCTATGCCCAGCGCAAGAACGGAGACGGCGATGACGACGATGCGGCCAACCCACATGACGTTTTTGTCGGAAGCTTTTTTATTGACGGTCGTCTTATACACGTCGGAGGCGAACGCCGAGGAAGAGGCGAGTAGCTGAGAGTCCGCGGTGGACATACTCGCCGCGATGATTGCGGAGATGATGACGCCGCCGAGGAAGATGGGGAATACGGTGCGCGCCATCTGCACGAAGACCAACGCTTTGTTGTCAACCATGGAGTCGCCGAGGTATTTTCTACCGACGATACCGACGACGGAAGCCATAACGAGTATGAGCGTCGTCCACAAGATCCCGATCCAACGGGATTTCTTCATCTCTTTTTCGGATCTTATGGAGATATACCGGACGATGATGTGCGGCATACCGAAGTATCCGAGACCCCAGCCGAGACCTGTGAGAATGTTCGAGATGCTGTCCCAGTCGAACTTTCCGCTGGAAAGGACGTTGTAATAGTTCTCGGGTATCGTGCCCGCGGCGACCGGGCCGCCCGCTTTAAGCATGAACACCGCGACGATGGGAGTCGCCAAAAGTGCGGCAAGCATAAGCATTCCCTGGAAAAAGTCGGTCCAGCAGACCGCGTTGAAGCCGCCCAAAAAGACGTACGCGATAATGATCAGCGTGGCGATCATCATACCGATGCGCGGATCGAGCCCGAACAGCGAGTTGAGAAGGCTCCCGCACGCGTTTATGCTCGACGCGCCGTAGACGCAGAAAACGATGATGAAGATGACGGCGCAGACGACCTGGAGAACGGAACTCGATGATTTGAAGCGTCTGGTAAGATATTGCGGGATCGTGATGGAGTCGTCCGCGAGCATTGAGTAGCGTCGAAGTTTCGGCGCCACGAAGATCCATGCGAGGATAGTACCTATCAGCAGACCGACGGAGATCCAGATCTGTCCCACTCCGGCAAGATAAATCGAGCCGGGCAGACCCATCAGGACCCACGCGCTCATATCGGAAGCGCCCGCGCTCAGCGCGGCGACCACTCCTCCCATTTTCCGTCCGCCGAGGAAGTAACTCTTTTCACCCGTGTCTTTTCTGCCGCGGATGAAGAAATATACGCCCATGCCGAGTACTATGAGGAAGTACAGGATAAAGGCGATCAGTTCGCCGAGGTTTACGTTGTTCATATATCGAGTCATCCTTTCTCTTTTTACTATGTGAATATTTATACCATATTTGTTAAAAAAATGCAAGTTGTTTTCGATAAAGTGCATTTTTTTGTCGGAGGCAAAGACGCTTTGGTCCCGGTCGATATCCCGGAAGGGCCTGAAGAGCAAAGAGAAAAGGCATAGCCAGCATGAAAGCAAGCTATGCCGTCTTCTTTTTTCAGACGTCCGCCGTCCTTAAGTGAACGCGGATTTCGCGGTTTTCCTTTTTCTTTAATGCCCCCGGCCGTTCATCTTCAGTGGACGTCTATTTGACTGCGTCCCGTGAACGACAGCGTCAGTCCGAGTTTGTCGGCGATGATATTGACGGGTATCATCGGCACGCAGTCGACGGCGTAAAGCTCGTATCCGAGATATTTCCTCACGCCCTCGTCGTAATAGAAGCTCGATCCGACCGTGAATTCCATGGTCCTCTTGCCCTGCCATTTCAGGGTCAGACGGCCGGTCGCCGGATCCCAGACCGAGTAGTCGTCGAACATACCGACGCCCTGTCCCTGCCAATGGCTCTTCTGGCAGTAGCCGACGAGGACGTCTCCCGACGGCGACGTCTCGAGGGGAACCCTCAGCGTCTGATCTTTGCCCCTGAACGTCAGGGAACAAGGATACGGGACGCCCGAGTCAGACGAGTTCAGGACGGTCACGGATTCCACGCACGTGTTCGGCGGGAGCGTGATCCGCAGGGTGTCGCCCGTGATATTATCGGAGGGTATCTCAAGCATATACTCGAAGGACCACACCCTCGTGTCGTCCGTGGCAAGGCTTATTCTCTTGAAGTCGGATCCCACGCCGTTTCCGTATTCCAGCAATGACATATTATCATCACCGAATTTTGCTCTGACTGAGATCCGGGTGTAATGTTTACCGATCAGCGAGTCCGGAAAACTGAGATACACTCTTCCTTTTTTATCCGAGGAGTTGAAGATCATCCCGTCTTTGACGGAGATCCCGTCGTCAGCAGATGCTATATCTTTTTTCGGATCGAAGGTGTATACGAGCAGGGCGTTTTCCTCATAGTTTCTGCTTAGGAACGGGATCGGATCGTCCACACCGTTGTCAAATTCCGCACGGGCGTCCGAATAAAGGAATTCTCTGTCCTGCGGGAACAGCCGGCCGATCCTCCGCAGCTGCTTTTCGGACGGGATCGTATTCAGGGACGGATCGATCCCGGCGCCGGTAAATACGTCTCTCAGAACGTCGAGATACGCAAAGCCGATATGTGCCTCGGAGGGCATGAGATACGTCCCCTCGCCGTATTCGTTCCAGTTTGAGAGCCAGACCAGATTCTCCTGCCACTTCTCTTTTACGGGATGTTCTTTTCCGTAGTCGTCCCTTACCCATTCGCTGATCGTTCTGAAGTCTTCCTCCGAGATGAGGGGAGCTCTGACGTCGTCCCATCCGACGTTGTTGAATCCGACGCACAGGGTGGGGATATAGTATTGCCCGTTCGCTTCAGCCCGTGCTGCGCTGATCTCGATCTCTTCCTTCATATATTCCGGATCGTACGCCTTTTTGCCGTGACCGTAAGAGTAATCAGCGTCAAAGATCGAGCCGGACGAGATGTACAGTACTCCGTCGAAGCCGAGTTTTCTCACCTCTTCGTTGAGATATTCTTCCGCTTCCAGCTTTCTCTCGTCGCTCCAGTATCCATTTCCGCGGTCGTTCATGAACGCTCCGAAGGACGCGAACACGAGTTTATTGTCGATCGTCATATATCTCGGGTCTTTGAAGAAATGTTCGATGAAATACGGGACGTAATACGTCCTCCACGAGTTCATATCGACGGGAGATTCAGCGTTTACCGTTTCCCATATCAGGCAGTATTTCATCATATCGCTGTATTTCGCGTTCTTGAATCCTCTGTCAAGCTGAAGGTTGTGTCTTGTAGTCAGAGGAGCGTTATTCTCCTGGGCGTAGAAGCAGACGGCCTGAAAGTCGACGCCGTGCTCCACCAGATATTTGATCTCCCAGTCGGCGGTCTCGGGGGAGCCCTCGTCGTAAAAGCCGAGAACGGGTTTTACGTCGTCATGGGGCGTTATGCAGTCCCAGCCGAGATGGTCTCCGTTGTACCAGAGATTACAGACGTTGAGGCCGAGGATGTAACCGTCGTCCTCGGGTGCAACCGGAACAGGAACGTAGTCCGGATGCTCGCAGGTCCCGTACAGATACACGTTGTCTATCCAGACGTCGCCGGAGGAGTAGTTCCTGAGGACGACCGCGTCGGCGGCGAGGTCCGCGGCGAGCGGCACCGTCGCACGCTTTATCCCGTTGATCTTGACGGTACCGGTGCCGTCGCCGATGACCTGCAGCCGTATATCGTAGGGAACGTTCTTCACGTACTTGTATACTTCCTGACCGTTGACCCTGACCGTATCGTTGTCGAAGGAGATATTGAGTACGTCTTCTCCGACGTTTTTCAGAACGAAGGCAAAATCCGTACCCGAGAGGTCCGGAAGGATCGTGAACTCGGCGTTGAAGGATCCGTCGACTTCATACGACGCCCTTTCCGCAGAACCGTAGGCGCCGACCCTGAGCCATCTGTACAGTCCCATGCTCCCGTCCCATCTGTCTCCGATTGCTCCTTCACAGATATTTGCGCCGGAGTCACAGTTAGCGTTATTCATCTCCCAGAGGTATGGCACGGAGCCCACGGGGTTCTCCTCGGCAAACTGCTCGTATACGGAATAGTTGGCCTCGGCATGGGTGAGGGCAGGAACGTAGGACACCGTCCCCTCGTCCGTCGACCCCAGCAGGAAGGTGCGGATATTCGCCCCGACGCCTTTTGTCAGAAGACCGAACGTCCCGCAGTCCGTTCCGTTTATCCCGACGCTTGCAGTTTCTTCGTAAAGGTCAACGGTGATCTCGAAACGGAAATACGATTCGCCTCCCCCCGGGAGGAGCGCGGTGAGACTGCCGTCCGCGCCGCGGACACACCACGCGCCGCCGGAGGTCTCGAGGACAAATACCGGTTCGCTTTCATCGTTTTTCAGCGCGATCACCGCGCCGTCGAATCCGGAGGTGAACGTCATCCCTGTCCTGAACGTCAGTCTGCCTTTGGCGGTGACGTTGATATCTCTTATCAGGGCGGACGAGTCGTCGGTAACTGTATCGTTTATCATTCCGGGTTCTCTGCCCGCGTTGGCGGTGAGATCGTACGACCATCCCGACGATCCCCAACCGTAATATGCCGTATGATAAATAAACTGATACGCGTCACGGTCGCAGTCGCAGAGGACGAACCGCGTCGCGTCGCCCCGGGCGATATTCGCCTCGAATTCTTTCGTTACCCTGTCGAAGCCGTCGTTTCTTTCCGCGGTGACGGCGACGGTATCCCCGTCAAGAGCGGCGGTGACTTTGTAGTCTTCTCCCAGATCAAGCGCGTAGCCGACAAGCGCGGTAAGTTCTTCGTCGGCGTCGCCCGAGGAGAGCAGGGATACGTTGAGTTTTCCGTGATCGGCGCACAGATATTTTTCTTCGAATCTGTCAAGCGCCGTCCCGGAACGCAGCGGACATTCCGTAAAGCGGAAGCCCTCGCCGCCCGCGCAGACCGACACGTTGACCGTGACGGGATCGCTTTCGGCTTTGGCGTTTTCAACTCCTTCAAGGGCTTTCGAGGTCACGCTGAAGGTGAACTCCGCGGGATCCGCGCCCGCGCTCAGAGCGGCGAGAGAGCCGCCGTCGATCCGGACCGAATAACCGGACGGAGCCAGGCCGAGCAGACCGAGGACGGCGTTTTCAACGTCGCTCTCCGAAAACGAAGTCCCTTCCGCGTGAAGGACGTTATGATCGGCGCAGAGAAGCGACCCGATCTCTGCCAGCTCGTCGTCGAGCGCAGCGTCGCAGAGGGGCGTTTCGGGACATCCGATGAGCTTGGGCGAGAGCGTTGAGAAGCCGCGCCTCAGTATCAGATCCGCTTCTTTTTCCTCAGTTTCTGCTTTGCGCCAGTCTTCGGAGAAAAGCCTGTCATTGATAAACCTTACGTGTATCTTCTGTCTGAGAGTCTCTCCGAGCGAGAGACCCGCGTATCCTGAGATGAGCGAGGCGAGTTCGTCTTCACGGATCATCGCTCTGTAAATGGAAATATCAAGACCCAGCGCGCTTACGAACAGGTTCGAGAGAGTCTGTTCGTTCAACGTTTCCGGCGCGCCGAACTCGGCGTGCAGAGCGCCGTGCTCCCCGCAGAATACGGTCTCTTCCATTTTTTCTACTGCTTCGGTCAGAGGATCTTCTTTGAGAACAGGCGTCCTCGTATCAAATAAGGCGCAGAATCTCTGGATAACGGCCGCGAACTGCTCGCGCGTCGCGTTACCCTGCGGTTCGATGTAGTCCTTGCCGCCGATCCTGTTTCCTTTTATAAGCCCTTTGTCCGTCGCCCAGACGACGGCCGCCAACGCCCAGTCGCTGACCGCAGAGGCGTCCGGGAATCCCCCTATCGACCCCGAAGGCGTCACGTCGAGTTCCTTGAAGGCCGCGTACCTGCAGAGCATCGTCACGAGCTGTTCTCTTGTGATCTCGTCCTCCGGCGAGAACGTCGTCGCCGACGTTCCCATCACGACGCCGCTGTTCTTTGCCCAAAGCACCGCCGCGGTGTACCACTCGCCGTCCTTTACGTCTTTGAAAACGGGCGAGTACGCGATCGCGGGCGGCTTCTCGCGCCGCCACAGAACGGTGACGACCATCGCGCGGGTCAGCGATCCCTCCGGATCGAATTTTCCGCCTCCCACGCCGTTCATATATCCGTTCTCGTACGCGTACTTTATCGACTCGTAACTCCACCTGTCCTCCTCCACGTCAGAAAACAGATCGCCCGCCGAGGCGGGAAGAACGACTGCGACTGACGCTGCCGTCATCACTAAAACAAGCAGAAGAGAGAGAAGTTTTTTCATAAAAGGATCCTCCGAAATTGTTTTTCAAAGCCATTATAACATATCTTCTTTTTACTATCAAGCGATATACGAAAGGCGATCCGTCCCCCTGCGAGGGAAACGGACCGCCCGTTTTTTGCTTTTCAGTCCGCGACGTCGGTGTCGGGAATGATCGTGATTTCAAAGTCGGGATACAGCGCGCCGACTTCGGCATAAAGGGTCTGTATCGCTTCTTTCCTGTCCACGTCGAAGCTCAGAACGACGTCGAAGCGGGCCGTCTTTTTTTCGGTATCGGCGTAAAAGCCGTGCATCTGCAGAGCCCAGTCGTGCGACATGACCGTCTTCTGAACGGCGTTGCGCATCCGCGCCGCCCCGTCGTCGGAGGTGTTGAAGGAATATACCCCGATCCCGGTGAGTATGATCCCCGTTCTGTGAAAGACGTCGGTCTGGATCCTGCGGGTGATGCGGTCGACGTCGTCCACGCTGAGCGTGTCCGGAAGTTCGATATGGACCGAACCGTAATTTTTGTTCGGGCCGTAGTTGAAGAGCGTGACGTCGTACGCGCCCAGTACCTCCTCCTCTTCACAGATGATCTCTTTCAGTTTTTTGGTCGTTTCCGCATCTTCGCGCTTACCGATGATATCGTTCAGCGTTTCGATCATCATTTCGATCCCGGCTTTGATGATGAATCCCGCGATGATAACGCCGACGTACGCTTCCAGAGAAACGTGCCAGATCAGATAAACGATCGCGGAAGCGAGTACCGACGCGGAAAGGATCGCGTCGAAAAGAGCGTCCGAGCCGGAAGCGGAGAGCGCGCCGGAGTTGACCTTTTTACCCTGCTTTTTCACGTACGTTCCGAGTATCAGCTTCACGACGATCGCGACGGAGATGATGACGATCGAGACCGCGCTGTAATCGGCGGGCTCGGGCGTAATTATCTTTTTGACGGATTCAACGAGCGAGGTGATGCCCGCGTAAAGCACGAGGGCGGCTACGATCATGGAACTCAGGTATTCGATCCTGCCGTAACCGAGAGGATGCTTTTTGTCCGGCTGTTTCGCGCCGAGCTTGGCGCCGATGATCGTGACGATCGACGACAGCGCGTCGGAGAGGTTGTTGACCGCGTCGAGGATCACGGCGATCGAGTTCGACACGAGACCTACGAACGCCTTGAACCCGACGAGGAACAGGTTCGTCACGATGCCGACGATACTTGTTCTGACGATCGTTTTTTCGCGGTTCGCCGCGAGGACGTTCACGTTTTTCTCTTCCATTTTATTCGAGTTCCTTTTCCACGGTGTTCATGGATTCTTTAATATCGACGACGGGTTCGATGCTTTGCCCGCGCGCAGATACATTATACCTGAAAAAATATGAAGATTTCAACCCGTAGCGGGTTTTTTCTCCGGATGGTCCGGAAAAGAACGGGAACCGCCTTTTGCCGAGTTTCATATTCCGCTTTTCAAATCACCTGTTGTGTGTTATCATAGTAACAGGAAATCGCTTAACTGCGTTACGTGCGGTTAGCGCGGGGGAGGAACAATGATCACAGCTTGGAAATGGAACGCGGCGTTTCTGCCCAAGAACGGCGGCGCTATGTACGGCGGCTTTTTCTTCATGTGGATAGGGATCATGGCGTTCGAGTGCGCTCTGCTGCTTCCGGTCGCCGCAAAGCGCAATAAGAAAACGACGGACCGCGTCGTGCTGGCGTACGGCCTCGTCATGCTGGCGGCGGAGATATATAAACAGATCTTCTTCACGATAGAGAAGGGCGAGTATCCGTGGGATCTTTTCCCCTGGCAGTTCTGCTCGGTCCCGATGTTCGCGGCGGTCCTCGCTCCCCTTCTTCCGGACGGGCGCGTGAAAGACGCGATCTATAAGTTCCTCTCGTTTTTCGGACTGATCGCAGGGATCATGACGATCGCCCTTCCCGAGGGCCTGTACTGGGACTACGTGACGCTCACCTGTCACAGCTTTTTCTGGCACACGTCGATCGTGGTCATAGGCCTATATCTCATCATCGCGAACGGTTACGCCCGATCGGTCGGGGACTTTTTCCGCGAGTGGCTCGGCGCCGCATCCGTCTATACGGCGACGGTCGTCATTGCGATGATCCTGAACGCGGTATGGGGGCTCGTCCTCAGAGGCGCGATCAGAACGGAACTGTCGTTCAATATGTTTTATATCTCGCCGTTTTACTCGTGTCCCCTTCCGGTATTCCGGGATATACAGCCGCACGTGCCTTACCTCGTGTTCCTGCTTATATACATCCTGGCGTTCTGCCTCGGGGCGGCGGCGGTATGGTTCGGAGCGTTCGGCGTTCGAAAGATATTCGGAAAACGCTCGCCGTAAAAACGGCGTGAAAAAGAGAAAAGCGTCTTTTGCCCACCGGGACAAAAGACGCTTTTTATCAGCGATAACGCCTTCGGGCGCGCCGTCCTGCCCGCTCTCCGTCAGATATCCGCGCGGCGGAGACTTTCGCTGTCGCCGAGGACCATCAGGTGTTCCTCTTTGTTGAAAACGTAGTCGATCGGAGGCATAGGCGTGATCTTGCCGTCCTTTACGATTGCAAGTATACTGAGATTGTATTTCGAGCGCACGTTTACGTCGCAGATCCTTTTCCCGTACCACGACGGGGGAGCTGTGATCTCGTAAACGTTGAAACCGTCCGCGAGCGGGATGCAGTCGAAGATCGAGTCGTTGCTTTCGCTGACGGCGAGCGATTCCGCCGTTTCGCGTTCCGGATAGATGATGAAATCGGCGCCGTTGCGACGCAGGAATTTTTCGTGGATATCCCCCGCCGCTTTGCTGAAAACGGAAACGGCTCCGAGTTCTTTGAGCAGGCTGGTTATCTGCAGACTCGTCTGGAAATCGTCGCTGACGCAGACAAAGCAGGCGTCGAACGACGCGACGTCAAACGATTTCAGCGTTTCCGGATTGGTACAGTCGCCGATCTTCGCGCTGACGCCGAGCGGCAGAACGTCCTCAAGAGCGCTCTCGTTGATATCGACCACCATCAGATCGCACTTCTGCTTTGAAAATGCGCGGGTCAGAAGGTGTCCGAAAGTTCCCATTCCGATTATCAAAAAAGATTTCATGTTTTTTTCCTCTCTGCATTTATTTACTGAAACGAACGCATAGAACGCCGTTTTTATCCGACGATTATCTCGTCTTCGGGATAAGCGACCGGCGCGCGCCTTCGTTTTTCAAGCAGCGCCATTGAGAACGACACGCTTCCTACGCGTCCGATGAACATCAGAAGCGCGATGATATAGACCGACAGCGGAGAAAGCTGTCCCGTCAGACCTGCGGACATTCCGACCGTTCCGATCGCCGAAAACGTTTCGAACAGCGTGTCGACGACGGCGGTGTTCTGGATCCCGCAGATGACGAGCGCCGAGACGAGAGCGCACGTCAGATTTATCGTAAAGACGGAGAGACTCTTTCGCACCGCGTCGTCCGGGATACTGCGTCCGAACGTGTGCGGACGCTTGACCCCCCTTGTGTGGGCGACCGCCGTCAGGATCAGAACAACGAGAGTCGTCGTTTTTATGCCGCCCGCGGTCGAACCCGGAGAACCTCCGATAAACATCCACACGATCGTCAGAAGTTTGGACGCGCCGGAAAGCGACGCGGTATCGACCGTATTGAAGCCCGCCGTCCTTGCGGTGACCGAGGAGAAAAGCGCCTCGAGAATGCGCGTGGGGACCGATTTGTCCGCGCCGGTATGATTCCCCTCAAAGAAGAAGAAGAGCAGCGCCCCGCCGAAAACGAGAACGGCGGTGACGGTGAGAACGAGTTTTGAGTGCGTGCTGTATCTGCGGAGACGGAAGCCGTAAACGGAAACGTCGTTCCAAACGATAAAGCCGAGGCCCCCGATGATGATCAGAAGCATTATGACCCCGCTGACGAGCGGGTCGCCGTGGAAGTACGTCAGCGACGATCCGCCGCCGTAGTCGCCCATAATATCGAAACCGGCGTTACAGAAGGCGGAAACGGAGTGGAAAACGCTGCACCAGATCCCCTTCCCGACGCCGAACAGGGGAATAAAGCGGATAGAAAGGAGCAGCGCGCCCGATCCCTCGAACAGAAGCGTCCCGAGGAGGATCTTGCGCGAGATCTTCATAATGCCGTCCACCCGGGAAAGGTTGATGCTCTCGACCATCGTTTCGCGCTGACGCAGTCCCATCCTGCGATTCAGCGCAATGAAGAACAGCGAGGCGATCGTCATAAATCCGAGACCGCCGATCTGGATCAGTACGAGTATCACAACCTGCCCGAAGATCGACCAGCACGCCGCGGTCGGCTGAAGGATCAGCCCGGTGACGCAGGATGCCGAAGTCGACGTGAAAAACGCGGTCCTGAATCCGACTGACTGCCCCGACGCGGAGGCGATGGGGAGAGCCAGCAGTAAAGTCCCGACGGCGATCATCACAAGATATCCGAGAGAGATTATCTGTATATGAGTCAGTCTGTGTATGCGTTTCGACATATCATCACCATAGTATTTTAATAAGGCGGAGACTCCCG
>JAFWPR010000108.1 GCA_017545225.1 Clostridia bacterium | reverse complement strand
GATTGATGAAATCTTCGAAATCCGAATAATAAGTAACGGAATCGTCGTTGATCTCTTCCTTGATCTTTTGAAGCGCGCCGGGATACTTATCGCAGACCGCGACGAGCTGAGCGTTTGACGCCTTCTCGCAATACTCGATCATCGTGCCTCCGCGGTACGCGCCGAGAACGCCTATTCTTACTTTTTCCATTTTTGAAATCCTCCTTGTATTTGCCGGATATTTATTTTACAGAGTGATACGCTCTTCGGCCGCCTTGCCGTCCTTGAGCGTTATGATGAGCGCTTCCCTCTCCCTGACAGGGGTCAGGTACGAGTCGTCGCCCGTGCAGACCTCGACGAGTTTTGAATTCCCCGCCTCGGTCCAGTCGGTGTTGAGAAGCATCAGGATCTCGTCGTCTCCGTCGACGTATCTCGTCCAGAACACCTCGCCGGTCGGATCGAAAACGTACGTTCCGTCGAGCGTCTCTTCGGCGAGCGACGCGAGGACGGACGCGCTGAATTCGCGGAACAGCTCGTGGCCGGGGTACGCCCAGAGAGTGAGCGTGTAGACGAATCCGCCGCCGACTTTGTTGCGCACGAGCATCGGCTCGCCGGTGAAAGCGTCCCACGCGACGATCTCAGCGCCGCACAGTTCTATCTTCGCGAGATACGCTTTTCCGTCTTCGGTTATACCGTCGCTCGGGAGCGCGGAGAGCTCGGGCTCCGGATATATCTCCTTGTCCTTCACGTTGAACTGACCGGAATACTCCGTACCGCGTCCGAGAACGCGGATGCCGCAGAGTTCCGAAAGGTCGCCGCCGCGGATGAGATCGAGATCCTCCATGTCGCGGAGGAAGTCTCTCTTCACGTGGAGCGAGAACTGCGGGATGCCGGTGAGAAGGACGCCGCCGTTTTTCACGAACTCCGTGAATTTCGCTTCGTCTTCCTCATTAGCAGTATGCCAGCCGAGGTTGGCGATCAACTCGTAGTTCTTGTAAAAGTCAGCGTTCGCCTCGACGGGCAGACAGTCGAAATCGCCGTAAGGCGTGCCGGCGAAGAAGAATCTTCTCTTGTCGAAGCGTTGGCGCAGCGGGTGAGTGGACGCGCCCGGCATAAGGACGTCGATGACCTGACGCGATTTTTCCGGCTGACCGTGGCCCCACTCGGGAGCGGCGTTGCCGTAAAGTCCCCATACCGCGTAGTGCGGGTCCTGCTCGACGTCGCAGATGAACCCGTTGAACGGGGCAGCCCAGCGTCCCTCTAAGAACGCGATCTTGCGGACGTTTTTGCCGCGGCGCGGATGCGTCGATACGAACCGGAAGAAGGCTCTCGTCATATCGCGCTTGCCCTTGGTGAGCGCGTCGTCCCAGCACTGTCTTTCCTCTTTGTAAAGCTCGAAGAGCGAGTCCTCTTCGTAGATCGTGTTCGCTCCCATCATCCACGGCTGGAAGATCGAGAGGAAATACTGACCGAGATGGTATTCGTGATACGGCTGCAGACAATGCTGGATCGCGATGTGCGCGCCCCAGCGTCCCTTTCCGAGCGCTTCAGCCGCCGGTCTCGCCTGCGTCAGAAGCGTCATCGTGTTGGGGACCATCGTCTCCGCGCGTACGAAATCCGCGCCGGAGAGGAAACTGTATCTGATGCCGCCCGAGGCGTCGCCGAACGCGGCGCAGGAGCAGACCTTGTGTGCGCGGTCGATCTCGATCTTGAGATCCCTCATATATTTCTCCGCCGCGGTCTTCATATCCTCCGACGCGTAGGGTTCCTCGGGATCGCACGCGTAGACCTTTCCGGGGTATTCGTGCGGCCCGACGTCGGAGAGCATATCGCCCGCCGCCTTCGTCAGGGCGCCGCTGTCGTACTCGTTGCACGCGGAGACCCAGATCCCGTGCTCGCGGCAGAACTTCGCCCAGCGGGCGAGAAGTTCGTCGGGAACGGGCTTTTCCATGAAGTTGCGGAATACGACGTAGTTGCCGAGGCGCGTACGCGCCGTGTAGTCGATCAGCCAGTCCATGAAGCCCGCGTCGTCGTGCGGGACGACGGTCATGTCGTAGCCGACCCTGACCGGGTCCGCCTCGGGCTCAAAGTCGAGAACTTCGACTTTCGCCTCGCCCGCCGCGCGGAAGACCGCCACACCGGGTTCGGTGAGCGTGAAATTGAATTCGTTCCATCCGGGAACGCAGTCAAGGGTGACCTGCCCGCCCGGGTAAGAGACCGTTATCCTGTCCTCGCGCACGGCGTAGACGCGCCCGAAGAAAGGCTCGTTTTTAAGGACCCATTCGGGAACGGAAAGCTGACCGTGATCGCGGAAGCTCTGTCTCCATTTCAGACGGCTGACGGCGAACCAGAGACCCGAGAGATTTTTCATCTCTATCGTATGCTTCCCCGCGGGGATCACGGCTCTGACCCAGTCGTCCTCTAAGATCTGCATGAAATAGTCGTGGTGGCGATAGTACTTTTTATATCTCTTGAGTTCGACCCCGTCGCAGATGAGAGCGGTTTCGATATACCCGTTCGCCATCGTGTTCTTCTCGGGATCGTAGCCGGTCGACGCCATCCCCTGCGTGTGGAAGAGCGTTTCCTCATAGTCGTGCGTCTTTTCGGGTATCTCGACGTCGAACTTCAGCGACTCGCCGGGTCCGACCCACGCGACGTCCATCCTGTGCCAGTTGTGAACGGGGAGACCCATATCGTACGCCTCAAGCGCGCACTCTCCCTCGGCGGGCTCCGGTCTGAACCAGAGGAAGCGGTCACGGGTGACCATGACCGAGCAGCCGAGATATTTCGGACCGACCGGAAAATCGAGTCTTCCCTTTTCGATCACGTCCTTCGCCGTGAAATCGAGGTCGAAGCTTTTCGTTCTGAGGTGAAACACGGCGTCGTCGCCGACTTCCGTCTCGAAGCGCACGCCCGCGACGCCGCGCTTGGTGCGGATCTCCCACTCGGGAGAGTCGAGTTCGATCTCCTTCGCCGTGTGGCCCGGTCCGAACCAGATCACGGGGTAGTCGAGGCGGACCGATCTTTCGATCTTCCCGCCCTCGCAGGCGAGCGATCCGTCCCAGATATACTGCGGATGGTAGTGTCTTCTCGAATACAGATAAAGGTATCCGAAATCTATTCTGAAATCAAGCTTCAAGGTTTTGCCCTCCGTCTTTTTTTCTTATTAAATGATACCATAAAGATATGAAGAATTCAATAATAAAATAAGCCGTTCCGCCTTTCGGCGAAACGGCTTTTCGCGTTTTTTCGGAGTCTTTAATAATAATGGTATCCGTAATCCTCGAAGTTCAGGACCGCGAGCTTTCCGCTCTCCCTGTCGTAAAGGAAAACGGACGAGAAGGCGCCGGAACCATCGAAGGCGACGTAGAACTCCCCGCCGTCCGACAGATCGTCCTTTCCGAACGGCAGAACGCTCTCTTTTCCCGTATACTCGCACATATCAAGGTATTTGTCGATCTTATCGGCGACCGCCGCGCGCGAGCTTTTCCCGAAGGGCTTGTATGCGGGATTATCGGTGAAGACCGTCTCCTCTTTTTTGTCGTACTGACAGACCGATACCCGACAGAAGCTGTAGTCTCCGTCCTTGACGGACTGCTCCTCGAGAGAGAGGAAAACGTGAGGGAATAATCCGTCGTAGGCGACGGCGGCTTGCAGCTGCGTCTCACGGCCGAGAGCGGCGTACGCCTTTTCGGCCTTCAGTTCGGGAAGATCAAACGGATGGACGTCCCGCGCCGCGTATCCGCCCAACTCGCGAAGCGCAGCGTCGCGAATACTGTCCGGAAGATCTTCGTTTCCGTATACTTCGCAGAGCACGGGGACCGACGAGGGAGACAGTTGACCGAGATACTCGACGTCAAGGGAGTACTCGGTGTCCGCAAGCTGACAGTTGTAATTGTGACGGGCTATTATCGCGTCGGCGTCCGGAACGGCGAGAGCAGCGAAGCAGAGCACGAAAACGGCGACCGCCGTCGCGGCGAACGGGAGTTTTTCAATAAACTGTTTGAGGATCGCGACAATGAAGATCAGTATCAGCAGCGCCATGAACCACAGCGTGTATAGGCGAAGTCGGGTCAGACCGTAATTCGAAACGTACATGATCATCTGCGAGATCGCGGTCCCCGAGATGACCGCGGTGATGAGCGATAAAACCACCGTGTATACCTTAACGACGGGAGAGATCTTCCCGTTATTCGTTTTTTTCGAAAAGACGCGCAGGGCGATCAGCGCAAGTGCGTTGATCGCGGCGACGGCACAAAGACGGAAAAATCCGTTTCTGGCGAAATCTGCGAACGTGTACGCGTCAGGCAGGGTGGACGTGAAGACCGCCGCGTAGTAGCCGCGCTGCGCGATGATGAAAACGACGTAGAGAAAAAGCAAAGGAGCGATCGCCACGGCGCCGACGAGCGGCGGAGCGAACTTCATACCGTTTTCGATACGTATGCACGCTTCCTCATTGAACGAGTCGGGGCGCGGGTGCGCCGACTCGTACAACGAACCGTAAATAAACATCCCGATCGGCACGCCGAAAAGGATCGACGCGACGTGAGTCAGGATCTTATCGAAGATCGCCTTGCGGATCGCTTCAAGGCTGTCGGTGAAATTGCCGTCGAACGAGAGCAGAGCGAACACGATCAGCGTCGGTATCAGAGCGATCCCGAGTCCTGAGAGAATTATCAGAAGAGTTTTTCCGCCTTTTTTTGCTCCCTTGTTCGTAAAAGCCGCGCCGACCGCCGCTCCGATGCTCTTGAAGGGGGCAACAAAGAACGCTTTGACGGTCTCAAAGACGTAAAGCTGTCCCGCGCGCCTCTCGAGCGCCGCATCGGAACCGGTCTGGCAGAAGAGCAGAAACGAGGCGCAGATATATACGAATACCAAAAACAGCAGCGAGGGAGTTGAAGAGAAAAAGAGCGCGCTCGAGAGAACGAGAGCGGAAACGGGGTAGAAAAAACTTCTCGCTTTTCTTTTCCGTTTACCGAAAAAAACGAATCCGAATGCGAAAAGGCACACGGTGAACAACAGTCCGATCTCCGGTTTCTGCCAGATCAAGAACGTCCGACAGAACAGGTATCCTATCAAAGCGGAGACCCAGGCGAGGACAATTTCCTTTTTTGAATACTCTCTTTTCGGTTTTGCGGGGACCTGTACGGGTGGCGTCCCGGCAGATCCGGCGATCGGCCGGCCTGTCATGGGGTCGTAATTATATGAACCGTTCATTTCGATCGTCCTTTCTATACGGGTTTATGGTTTGAACAGGATTATACCACCCGATGAAATATTTGTCAATACTTTTTTATCGAAAAACAGTAAACTTTTTTCGATACGCATAAGTTATACATCGTTTTGGAATGCTCGCGCAAAAAAGATCCGCGGATCATTCATCTGAAAGATGGGATCCGCGGATCTATTTCTTATTGATTTTTTACGCCGTTACGATACCCGCCGCTTCGGCGAATTCGGGAAGCTTCGCCGCCTCCTCGCGCATCTTGTATTTGAGTATCTTCCCCGCCGCGTTCATCGGGAAAGAATCGACGAACGTGACGTAGCGCGGCGTCTTGTGCTTCGCCATATGATCGCGGACGTAGTCCTTGATCTCGTCGGCGGTGCACTCCTCTCCCTCCTTCAAAATCACGCACGCCATGATCTCCTCGCCGTACGCCTTGTCGGGCACGCCGATGACCTGAACGTCGCTCACTTTAGGGTGGGTATAGATGAAATCCTCTATCTCCTTCGGGTAGATGTTCTCGCCTCCGCGGATTATCATATCCTTGATGCGGCCGGTGATCTTGTAATAACCGTTTTCGTCGCGGCGGGCGAGGTCTCCGGTGTGGAGCCATCCGTCAGGGTCGATCGCGAGAGCCGTCGCGTGGGGCATCTTGTAATAGCCCTTCATAATGTTGTACCCGCGGGCGACGAATTCGCCGTCGACGCCGTCGGGCCGATCGGCTCCGGTCTCCGGGTCGACGATCTTGCACTCGACGCCGAAGATCGCCGCGCCGACCGTGTTGACTCGGGTCTCAAGGCTGTCCGTCGTCTTCGACATCGTCGTCGCGGGGGACGCCTCCGTCTGACCGTAAGTGATGCAGATCTCGTCCATGTGCATCTTCTCGACGACCTCTTTCATGACCTTTATCGGGCACGGAGAGCCCGCCATGATTCCGGTGCGCATGTGGGAGAAATCGGTTTTCTCGAACAGCTCGTGGCCGAGCATCGCGATGAACATCGTCGGCACGCCGTGGAAAGCGGTGATCTTTTCTTTATTGATGCACTCGAGCCCCTTTCTCGGCGAGAACGCGGGGATCGGCGACATCGTGGTGCCGTGCGTCATCGAGGCGGTCATCGCGAGGACCATCCCGAAGCAGTGGAACATCGGGACCTGGATCATCATTCTGTCGGCGGTCGAGAGGTCCATGCAGTCGCCGATCGCCTTTCCGTTGTTGACGATATTGTAGTGGGTGAGCATGACGCCCTTCGGGAATCCGGTCGTGCCGGACGTGTACTGCATATTGCAGACGTCGTGCTTGTTTATCATCGCCGCGCGGCGGTATACCGATTCGATCGGCGTTCTGCCCGCCTGCTCCATCGCCTCTTCCCACGTGTAGCATCCCTTCTGCTTCGACTCGCAGGTGATGATATTGCGCAGGAAAGGAAGACGCTTGAGGTGGAGCGGCTGATGCTCCGGAGCGGTCTCAAGCTCGGGGGCGAGCTCCTTCATTATCGCGACGTAGTCGGAGTCCTTGTACCCGTCGATCATGACGAGCGTGTGCGTGTCCGACTGGCGGAGCAGATACTCCGCCTCGTGGATCTTGTAAGCGGTGTTGACCGTGACGAGGACAGCGCCGATCTTGACCGTCGCCCAGAAGGTGATATACCACTGCGGCACGTTCGTCGCCCATATCGCCACGTGGTCGCCCTGCTTGACGCCGAGCGAGATCAGGGCGCGGGCGAAAGTGTCGACGTCGTCGCGGAATTCGGGATAGGTGCGCGTGTAGTCGAGCGTCGTGTATCTGAAGGCGTACTGATCGGGGAACTCCTCGCAAACGCGGTCGAGTACCTGCGGGAAGGTCAGGTCGATCAGATGCTCTTTCTCCCATATATATTTGCCGTCGCCGCGGATCGAGGTCTGAAGGCGTCCGCCCCCGACCGTTTCCTCGATATATCTGCCCATAAAGTGGACGAAATGCGGGAAGACGACGGCGGCGTCCGACAGATCGGGCGTGTACTGCTTCAGCCACTCGAGGGAGACGTAACCCTCGTAGTTGATCGAGCGCAGCGCGCTCATGAAGTCGTCGATCGGCAGATCGCCCTCGCCCATCATCCGGTACTTCACCTCGCAGTTCTCCGTCACGGAGTCCTTGACGTGGGTGTACTTGATGAACGCGCCGAGGTTCTGGATCGTCGTCTCCGCGCTCTCACCCGCGAAGCGGTACGGGTGGTGCATATCCCAGAGCGCGCCGACGGCGTCGCTCCCTATCGCGGCGAGGACGGAGGCGAGACGGTCGGTGTGGGAATAAACGCCGTTCGTCTCGATCAGGAGCGTCACTCCCGCCGCCTCGGCGATCGGAGCGAGTTCTTTCATCGGAGCGATGACGTATTCGTCGTCGAAATCGGTCGTGATCTCCGCGGTCCTGTCGCCGAGGACCCTGATGAATTTGCATCCCAGCGCGGACGCGACCGTTATATATCTTTTGAGCAGAGAGACCGACTCTTCACGCTGTTCGGGGAAGCGAAGGGCGCACCCGGACGACAGACAGCTGATCTCGAGCTTCATCCTCTCGAGAGTCTCCCTGGTTTTGGCGAGGTTCTCGTCGCGGAACGGACCGGACGAGGCGGAGAACTTAGTCCCTCCGAGCCCTCTCATCTCGATCCCGCCGAAGCCGAGGTCCTTCGCCATCGACCATATCTCGTCCCACGTGAAGTCGGGCGTGCCGAGCGTTGAAAAAGCGATCTTCATTTTTGTAATCTCCTTTCGCGAAGCGGTCGCCGGGGAACAAAAAAACCCCCGTCTCATCCAAGAGACGAAGGTAAACTCCGCGGTACCACTCCCGTTGACGCCGTACGGCGCCCTCTTTTCAGGCACGTTCATGCCTTGCCCCTGATAACGGCGGGCGTCCCGTCCGGCGATACTCGATCTCTCACGAGATCTTTCCCGCGGCTGCTCGGGGGTGAGACGGATACCGCGAAGCCCTCTGCCTTGCACCGACCGGCAGCTCTCTGTCGGCGTCCCGATATCTTATTCCCCGTCATAGCATTTCACTTTTGACGTAGGATATGTTAGCACAACATTTTCACCGTGTCAAGAGAAAAACGAAAAAATTCCCTCTTTTGATTTTTCCTCTTGCAAACGCCCCGAAACTGTGCTATACTATGATACGCTCTCAAAAAGGAATAAAGGGGTATAGCTCAGTTGGTAGAGCAGCGGTCTCCAAAACCGCGTGTCCTGAGTTCGAGTCTTAGTGCCCCTGCCATTAAAAAAGGTCCGCTCAGCGGACCTTTTTTTAATGGCCGAGAGCTCCGCTCTCGAGCTCAGCAAAAAAGCCGCAGGCTTTTTTCGGCGCGTTGCGCTGCGGTGACGAACACACCCTCTGCACGAAGGCGCAACGCGGAGTTCGAGTCCTGCTCGAAATGAAGATTTCTTCACCCGGTAGTGTTCTCAGCAAAAAAGCCGCAGGCTTTTTCCGGCGTGTTGCGCTGCGGTGTCGAACACACCCGCTCAACGAACGCGCAACGCGGAGTTCGAGTCCTGCTCAAAATGAAGCCTTCTTCATCAGGAGCGTTTCCCCGCGTGTTGCTTTCTTACGCATTCGGTTTCTCCCCGGGTATCGAGCGTAAAAAACCCGCAAGGGTTTTTCGGCGCGTTGCGTAGCAACGCGGAGTTCGAGTCCTGCTCATAATTATACTTTTTTCATTGGGAGTACCCGCATGTTTTTTACACCGCGCCGAGCTTTTCATCATTGTACGCGTCGACAATATATGCTATAATCGAATCGACACGCGACATGCGTGATCGCTCCAGATTTCAGCCTTAACCGCGATATGCCGTTTGCGTAGAGTATCAAGACACAGAACCGTCCCCTGTCTTTTAGCAAAAAAATGCGAGAAAACCCACTTTTTATGCGAAACAACTTCGCAACAGCCGGAAAATGGGAAATACCTATCGTCAGAAAGCAAGATCTCCCATACGGCAAAATCGATCTCGTAGCGTGTTCCGACACAAGAGCGAACGACAACGAAGAAAGCAGGAAAAAGGGAGTTCACTTCTTCGTTGACGATTATCGTTTCAACGGTATCTACGACAATCCCGAGCGCTCTCTCAATAAATATTCACAATATGCGTTCTTGCTCACTCCTGACTTCTCCACATATGCAGATATGGATTTGTGGAAACAACTTGAAAGCGTCGCTAAAAACCGTTGGGTAGGCGCTTATTGGCAGAGCAAAGGTCGGATCGTGATTCCGACTATCAGCTGGAGCGATGCGCGCAGTTTTGAATTCTGCTTTGACGGCATTGAAAAAGGCAGTACAGTTGCCGTCGGAATGATCGGGTGCAAACGCAACAAATCGCTTTTTCTGCGCGGGTTTTGGACAATGGTTGAAAAAATTGATCCAGATCGAATTATCTGTTTCGGATCGCCGTTTCCCGAAATGCAAGGCAATCTCGTGGTCGTTGATTATCGCGATTCCAGAAAGGTGGTGCGGTAATGGGTGGTAGAGGAACATTTGCAAGCGGAAATCCTGTTCCCTATACATACGAAACCGTTGATAAGATTGACGGTGTAAAAGTATTGAGGCCTATGGATAGTTCCAAAGCACTGAAACTTCCAGAGGAAGCGCACTCGAGCCCAAGTTATATTCTCCTTGATAAAGATGGCGTTTTTCACCAATATCGAGAGTATAACGAGAATCACGAGATTACGTTGGAAATTGGATATCATCATGAACCGGAACTAGGGAAAGGCGATGTATTACACATACACATTCTCGGAAAGCCGGGAATTGATTATCATAATGATCCAACAACGATTAAGCGTAAATTGACGCGAGCTGAATACGCGCAGTACAAGTCATTTTTTAAGGGGGTACACATCAATGAAAGGCAATACTTTAGCTGAGTTTATTAACGACTTGCTGACAATGGGAGGACCCGAGAAAGAGTTTGAGTTTCATGGAAAAAAATATATGATGGAAGCTCAAGCATACGAATTGGATTCATCACTTGTAGAATTTGTTATTTTCGAGTGTTTTGGTGACGAAAATTATATATTTCGCTGCCACGGAAAAAACTACGCAGAGTGCGTTGAACAATTCGAAAAAGCAAAAATCTTTGACGGTCATACAATTTACGAAGTTGAAAAGGATATTACCGTGCTTTTCGGATAACACACAAGAAGCCCTCGCAACGCGAGGGTTTCTTATTTTCTGACGGTTCTATATCTTCTTGAATGCGAATTGATAAACAGTGAGTTTTGTAGTCATAAGTATCGAAAAAGCGACTACACCTTGACATGCCTCCATAACCATTTTTCCCTTATTTCACGCAAAAAAACCGAAATCCCTGTCCCCGGATTCCCGCACCCTCCGCAAAGCGTACCCCTCTTTGCGCGATCTCTGTTTATATGATATAATTTAATCGGTTGTTCGGTTATACCGAAACCGAACACCTAACGCCTTTTTCAGATACAAACGGAAGAAAAATATGAGCACGAGAGAAGAAATAATAAACGGTTTTTACGGACAGTCTGACGAGGACGGGCGGCTCTCGAGGACCCGCCACGGTCAGCTTGAATACAGGACTACCATGGCATTTATCCGCCGCTGTATCCCGAAGGGATCGAAAATCATCGAAGTTGGGGCGGGTACGGGCAGGTATTCCGTCGCGCTCGCAAAAGAGGGGATGGACGTGACCGCCGTCGAACTGGTAAAGAGCAATCTCGATATCCTGAGGGAAAACGGAAGGGATCTTGACAATCTGAAAGCTTTTCAGGGCGACGCCGCCGATCTCGGCCGCTTTGACGACGATTCGTTCGACGCGGCGCTCGTTTTCGGCCCGATGTATCACCTTTACGAACCGGAAGAGGTGAACCTGGCGATCGACGAGGCGATCCGCGTCACGAAGCCGGGCGGCGTTCTGATGTTCGCGTTCCTGTCCGTATTCGCCATCATGTACGCGAACTACGCGTACGGAAGATGGGCGTTCGGACAGAAGGAAAACTTCACCGACGATTACCGAGTGAAGCACTTCAAGGAACAGCTTTTCACCGGATACGACGTGACCGAATTCGAGGAACTGTTCTCCCGCAAGCCCGTCGTGCACGTCACGACAACGGGAGTCGACGGGATCCTCGAGCCGATCGAGAACAGACCCGATTTCGCCTTCTCCGATGAGGATTTCGACGCGTTCGCCGAGTGGTACCTGCACTTTTCCGAGAAACGCGAGCTGCTCGGACACACGAATCACCTTTTGTATATCTGTAAGAAGCGGGAAACGTGAGGATACGTATGGAAAAAGAGATCAGGGGAAATAAAGTCATACTGCGCGGGCAGAGAGAAGAAGACGCCGCGTTTTTCGCGTACTGGTTCAATCAGCCGGACGTCATGTTCCGCTGCGGCTTCACGGAACCGACGGACGAAGAACGCGAACGGTCGGTGATCAGAAACGCTCACAAGTCCGAGGACTCGGTCTGGTATACGATAACGGACATGGACGGAGGGATCATCGGCGAGACCGGTCTGCTCCGCATGTGGCCCGCGTGGCGGTGCACCGATCTGTCGATAATCATCCCCGACCCGGAAATGAGG
>JAFWPR010000107.1 GCA_017545225.1 Clostridia bacterium | reverse complement strand
GAAGAGTTTTGCCGGAGATGATTTTTGTCCCGGCAAGGCAGTGCCCGAAGCAGGTAGCGACTCCTACCTGCGAGGGTGATAACGAAGCAGGGGCAAAAATCAACCCGTCAAAACCGGGTTCGGATAGCCCCTGTTACCCTAATCAAACCGAAAGGATAATATAAAATGAGCGACAACAGAAGAGTCGGTACCGTCTCGCGCGGTATCCGCTGCCCCATCATCCGCGAAGGAGACGACCTGTCCGCGATCGTAGCGAATTCAGTCCTTGAAGCGGCGCAGGCGGAAGGTTTTTCCCTTAACGACCGCGACGTCATCGCCGTGACCGAGTCGGTCGTGGCGCGTTCGCAGGGCAACTACGCGACGGTCGACGATATTTCGACCGACGTGAGACGGAAACTCGGCGACGGAACGATCGGCGTCATCTTCCCGATCCTCTCGCGCAACAGATTCGCGATCTGCCTGCGCGGCATCGCAAGAGCCGTGAAGAAAATCGTCCTGATGCTCTCCTACCCTTCCGACGAGGTCGGAAACGAACTCGTGTCCCTCGACGCGGTCGACGCGGCGGGAGTCAACCCGTTCTCCGACGTGCTCAGTCTTGAAAAGTACCGGGAGCTGTTCGGCGTGGTGCGCCATCCGTTCACGGGGGTCGACTACGTCGAGTATTACGGTGACCTCATCAGGGAGTGCGGAGCGGACGTCGAGATCGTTTTCGCGAACGATCCGCGCGCGATCCTCAAATACACCGACGTCGTGCTGAACTGCGACATACATACCAGAGCGAGGACGAAACGGATCCTTCTCGCCGCGGGCGCGAAGACCGTCGTCTCTCTTGACGGCATCCTCAACGAATCCGTTAACGGAAGCGGATTCAACGAAAAGTTCGGTCTGCTCGGCTCGAACAAATCGACCGAAGAGAAAATAAAGCTCTTCCCGAGAAACTGCCGCGAACTCGTCTGCGACGTTCAGAAAAAGATATTCGACGCGACGGGCAAAAAGGTCGAGGTCATGGTCTACGGCGACGGCGCGTTCAAGGACCCGCAGGGCAAGATATGGGAACTCGCCGATCCGGTCGTGTCGCCGGGTTACACCGACGGACTTATCGGCACGCCGAACGAACTGAAACTGAAATATCTCGCCGACAACGATTTCAAGCATCTGTCGGGCGACGAGCTGAAGTCCGCGATCAAGGGCAAGATCCGCGCGAAGAGCGGGTCGCTCGTCGGGAACATGGCGGCGCAGGGCACTACGCCGCGCCAGTACACCGATCTGCTCGGTTCGCTTTGCGATCTGACGTCCGGTTCCGGCGACAAGGGCACGCCCGTAGTGCTCGTTCAGGGCTATTTCGACAATTATACCGATTGAGGAGGATAAGATAATGAGCGACAAAAGGCCCGACGATATGATAAGGATCACGACTCACGAACTCGCGGAGGCGTTCATTGAAGAGCAGATCGCGGCTATCCGCGAACAGGTGAAAGACGGCAAGGTGCTTCTCGCCCTCTCGGGAGGCGTCGACTCGTCCGTCGTGGCGGCGCTCCTGATCCGAGCGATCGGCGACCGCCTCGTCTGCGTACACGTCAATCACGGTCTGCTGCGTAAGGGCGAACCGGAGCAGGTCATAGAAGTGTTCAGAAATCAGCTGGGAGCGAACCTCGTTTACGTCGACGCTGTCGACCGATTCCTCGACAAGCTCGCGGGCGTCGCGGAGCCGGAAAAGAAGAGAAAGATCATCGGCGCGGAGTTCATCCGCGTGTTCGAGGAAGAGGCGAGAAAGCTCGACGGTATCGGTTTCCTCGCGCAGGGAACGATCTATCCCGACATCCTCGAGAGCGGTCCGGTCAAGGCGCACCACAACGTCGGCGGTCTGCCGGACGACCTGCAGTTCGAACTTGTAGAACCTGTGAAACTTCTCTTCAAGGACGAGGTCAGAGTCGTCGGAAAGGCGCTCGGCCTGCCCGATTCGATGGTTTACCGTCAGCCATTCCCGGGGCCGGGACTCGGCGTCAGATGCACCGGTGCAATCACGCGCGACAGGCTCGAGGCGCTCCGCGAGGCGGACGCCATCCTGCGCGAGGAATTCGCCGCCGCGGGCCTTGCCGGAAAAGTCTGGCAGTACTTCACGATCATTCCCGATTTCAAGACGGTCGGCGTTAAAGAAGGACTTCGCGCCTTCGAGTGGCCGGTCGTCATCCGCGCGGTGAACACGCGCGACGCGATGACCGCCGAGATCGAACAGATCCCCTACCCGCTTCTCGCGAAGATCACGGACAGGATCACGAAAGAGGTCAAAGGAGTCAACCGCGTGCTCTACGATGTGACCCCGAAACCGACGGGAACGATCGAATGGGAATAATGTACTTTTTGACTTAAAATATGCTGAGTTATCGTAAATAGCTTGAAGCAGCAGGCATTCTTCGGAGTGCCTGCTACTTTCTGTTATCAGCGTTGATAACGATTTGATAACATTATAATTTGTCACAAATGTTTTCTACGGCACCCTTTATAAGTATTGACAACGCATCAAATAAATGATACGATATTTATGGATTACATTGTTGACATTCTACATCTTATTGTTGCTTGTATTCATTTGTGAACACTAGGAGGCTAATATGTCAAACAGAGATTTTTCAGATTCTGTCAAGTTAAGCACAATCACAGAAAACCTTAGAAAAAACAGTGGTGAAATACGGTGTGCTATCTGTGGTGCGAAGCTTTCATCTATCAACGAGTGTCATTTTGATCATATTTTCCCTTTTGCAAAAGGCGGAAAATCGACGTTAGATAACTGCCAAATACTATGCATTAGCTGCAATCTAAAAAAGAATGATAAAGAGTTGGAAGACTTTTTGCTGGAGGAAAAAGCTAAGCAATTCTTTGCAGGTGAAACTGGTTTTGTACCTGTGCAAGAATCAAGCGTTGAATCATTTTCGGAGAGTGCTGAAAGACCACAAGACAGCATGTCCAAAGAAGTGTTCGATCAAATCATATTGAGTTTTATTTCCCGAAAAGGAGATATACATAAAGTTGACTTTGGTCGGGAATATAATCATTTGCCTTCAGTTCACTATGTCAAAAAATACTATGGGGATCTACGAACACTAAAAAAGGCATTTGGGATTGAAGATTTATCAGCAAATTGGAATAGAGAAACAATTAAATCAACTCTGGAAACGTATGTTGAGCAATATGGAGACATACTGCAAAAAGATTTAACAAAGAAAAACAAGCTCCCTTCACTTCCATGCATTTTAAACTATTTCCCGGAATATAAAAGCTTTACAGATATTAAGCAGAATATGCTTGGTTTGGATGTTCGTTCACATTGGGACTACCAGAGCGTATTACAAGCAGGAAAAGATTATGTAATAAAACATGGAAAAATTACTGAAAGCAGTTTACGAGCAGAAAACAATCTTCCCACCTCGAAAGTGGTGTATAATTACTTTGGGTCACTTTCCTGCTATCAGCAAGCGGTCGGGTCGCAAATAACACAAAAAAATGATTTCATTTCAGAATCAGAAATTGAAAATGCTGTTAACCAGTATTTTGGAGATGATGAGCGTGAAGTTGATTCAATGAAACAATTCTTTGAATCATTTCAGTATTCGCCGTCTACGATACATAAACGATTTGGCTCTTTTCCTGCTTTTTGCCAGAAGTATAATATTGTTGTAAAGCAAAGCAAAAAAGCAAAATATTCAAAGCAAGAAGTGGATGACGCGGTTGCAGAATGGATAAAGTCAGGAAAGGAAATACCAGCGGCAAAGGAATTGAGTAAACTCGGGCTACCGTCAATGAGCGTTATCCTAAAATACTATGAAGACTGGAAAGAGCCATTTGTTCTCTATCGTAAGCTATATGATAAGCTGAACAAGTAAAGATATCGCGTATACTTATACAAACCTCCTTGTTATCAGCGCTAATAACAAAATGATAATGGGAGGGGTGATAGGCTGGATAATATGGATATATCAAATAATCAAAAGGTCCACGAACAGGACAAACAATATTTCCTAAACGAAATCAGTTAAATTCTGTCGAGTGGGAATAAAAATCGTCAACAAAAAAACCGCTTCCGAAATCGGAAGCGGTTTTTTTCTGTTTTGTGATTACAGCGATTCGTGCAGTTTGCGGAACTTCGGCGACTTGGAGTCGAGAGCGCGGAACGAGTCCTCCGTGGGAACGTCGTCCATACCGGATTCAAGGTAGTTGCGGAGAACGCCGGTGAGAACGTACGGTTTGATGAGCGTGGAGTGTATGACACTCCAGACGATGATACCTCCTATCGCGGCGAACGCGATGGGGAGAGTCGCGCGGTTCGAGAGGATACTCGTAAGCCAGTTGGGGTCCGACGAATTCTGCATCGCCTCGGCGACTTTATCGAAAAAGACGGACAGGTGCGTGGAAAAACTCGATATGACCATATAGAAGATTCCGGTGAAAACGCCGCCGATCAGCAGAAGCGTGAGCAGCCCGATACCGAAGACGCGGCCCATATTTTTGGCAAGCGTCTTACCGTGCTTGAAGAAGAGGACGGCGCCCTCGCAGGTCGCCTTTCCGGCGTTCACTTCCTTGCGGAAGAATACCCAGCCGAGACAGCAGTCGCACAGATAGTTGACGAGCGTGCGGATCGCCGATCCCACGGCGTCTCCGACGGCTCCGCCGGCGTTTCCGCCGACCGCCTGACCGACGCGGGAGATCCCATGCCCTATCTGGTTGAAGATACCCTTGATGACTCTCGTCGCCGCATAGTAGATCGCGACCGTCGCGAAGCGCTCGCGTACGACCTTTTTGCCCTCCCCCACGACGTTGTCGGGAAGCTCGCCTTCGGTGACGGCGCGGGTGATCATGGCGATCTGGCCCGCTTTCAGCGAGTACGACACGAAGCGCAGGATGATGATCACGGGGATGAGTCCGACGATCGCTCCGATCGCAAGCCCGATATATCCGTTCTGCCCCATCCTGCTGAGGATGAAGTATCCGAGAGTCGCAAAGCCGAGGATGACGGCGATGCATACGACGTCCCAGAAAACGCGCTTGAGCGAGAACACGAGCGTCTTTTTGTAGATCGTTTTGTTATCCATGTTTTTTCTCCCTATATATGTTATTTGTTTATTATTCGACCGTGTGCTTTATGTTGACGTGCGAGAGACGTTCGTACTCGTCGAAGTCGACGGCGCGGAGGATGTTGTCGAGTTCGTCGTCGCCCATGACCGTCGTTCTTCCGTCTGCGTATTCGGCATCGACCGCCTCCTTGATCTTAGCGACGAGCGGCGAGCGCTTGTCGACTGCGTCTTCTCCGCTGAGCGAGAAATAACCGTTGAGCCAGTGAGCGATACCGGCGGCTCCGCTCGACTGTCCGACCGCGACGAGCGGAGGACGGTTGAGGATCTTGCCGGTGTTGAAGATGTTGTATATCTCCTCGTCCTTGAGCATTCCGTCCGCATGGATGCCCGCGCGGGTCATATTGAAGCTCCTGCCGACGAACGGAGTGTGAGGCGGGATCTCGTAGCCGATCTCCCTCTCGAAATATTTGGCGATCTCGGTGATGACGGAGAGGTCCATGCCGTCGTCAGTGCCGCGCAGCGAGCAGTACTCGATAACCATCGCCTCGAGCGGGCAGTTGCCCGTTCTCTCGCCGATGCCGAGCATCGAGCAGTTGACGGACGAAGCGCCGTAAAGCCACGCGGTCGCCGCGTTGGTGACGACCTTGTAAAAGTCGTTGTGGCCGTGCCACTCGAGCAGAGAGGACGGTATATCCGCGTAGTGGAGAAGACCGTAAACTATTCCCTGCACCGAGCGCGGGAGCGCGGAGCCGGGGTAGTTGACGCCGTAGCCCATCGTGTCGCACGCCCTGATCTTGATCGGTATGCCCGACTCAAGCGAAAGTTCGCGGAGCGCGGAAGCGAACGGGACGACGAAGCCGTAGAAGTCGGCTCTCGTGATGTCCTCGAAATGGCAGCGCGGACGGATCCCGCGGTCGAGGATCGACTTGACGATGCCGAGATACTTGTCCATCGCCGATTTGCGCGTGAGTCCCATCTTTTTGTATATGTGATAGTCGGAGCAGGAGACGAGAACGCCCGTTTCCTTCACTCCGAGTTCTTTAACGAGTTCAAAGTCCTTTTCGGACGCGCGGATCCACGTAGTGACCTCGGGAAACTCGTAACCGAGTTCCATGCACTTTTCAAGGGCGTCGCGGTCCTTTTTCGTGTAGACGAAAAACTCGCTCTGGCGGATCAGTCCCTTCGGCCCGCCGAGTTTGTGCAGATACTTGTAAAGATCGACGATCTGCTGAGTCGTGAACGGGGACGTCGACTGCTGGCCGTCGCGGAACGTCGTGTCGGTGATCCAGATCTCCTTCGGCATGCTGACCGGAACGTGTCTGTGGTTGAACACGACCTTCGGCACGCTGTCGTAATCGAAAAGGTATCTGTACAGGTTCGGGTCTTCCCTCTCCTGGAGCTGATATCTGTAGTTCGCGTGCTCAAGCAGGTTGCTCTTGTCCGAATATTCTATCTCAAACCGCCCGTTGGCGACGCCGATCTGGTTCTTGCTGCCGCGCGGTTTCTTTTCATCGTTTGCCATTTTCCGATATCTCCTTTCAATCGTCCGTCGGGAGGATCACCGTCTGCGCGAACGCCTCGACGACGCCGCTCATCTGCTCGGTCGTCTGCCTGTACGACACCTCTGCGTGCGCGAGCCCGAAATCGCTCGCGTACAGTCCGTACTCGCCCGGCGAATTCACCGCGGCGGGAAGCGGAACGATCACGTGATAGTCCTGCCAGGTAGTCGAGTCGGTGTAACGGTGCACCCAGGTGGGGACGATCTCGACGTTCGTCACCATCGTCTGCCCGTTTGAATATTTTCTTACCGTCAGGATAACGGTGAGTCCGTTTTCGGTATACTCGCTGTCCCATCCCGCGTCCATCGTCAGTCTGTTCTGATTGGATACGTAATTGCCGAGCGAATAGAAGCAAAGCGTCTTTCTGCCGGGATCGACCGTTGAGGTCAGCACCTCGGCGTCCTCGACGACGTGCGGATGACTGCCGAGAATGACGTCGACTCCGAGATCGCAGAGCTTCTGCGCTATCGCGGCCTGAGCCTCGTTGTGAGTCAGATGGTATTCTTCTCCCCAATGGATATAATAAACGATCAGATCGGCGCCCTGCGCCTTCAGGTCCGCTATGGCCTCAGAGACGCGGGCGTAAAACGCGTCGAGTTCGCTCAGATCGAATATATCCATCAGCTCGCCGTCGCCCGCCGCTATCGGAATTCCGTTGATGGTACCGGGAGCGGCTCCGTACGAAATATCGTCCGTCGAGTTGAGAATGCCGAGCCGGACGCCTTTCACGTCGACTGACCGGTACGTCTTACCGGACGCGTCAAGACGCGCGCCCGCGTAATCGAATCCGAAATTCACGAAGTTTTCCTGAGTGCGGATAAGACCGACGTGGCCCGTGTCGTAACAGTGATTGTTGGCGAAAAGAAGCATGTCGAATCCGGCGTCCTTCAGAACGGACATCCCGGAGTCGGGAACGTTGAAAGCGGGATACCCCGAGTACTCAAAGGCGTCTCCCGCCGTCGTGCCCTCAAAGTTGACTACCGCGTAATCGGCGGAGCTGACGAGGTTTTTGACGTATTGATACGTCGCGGAGAAATCGTACGCACCGGTCGCGTCGTTATACGCCTCGGAAAGCTGCGGGTTGTGATACATTACGTCGCCCGCGGACAGAAGCGTGATCTCCGTGTACGAAAGAGGCAGGCCGCCCGGCGAAGCCGTCTCGGCGGGGCCGCCGGTCCCTCCCGTGTCGTACGGAAGGATCACCGGTTTGTTCGGGTTTTTCTTACCGCTTCCCGCGGCGACGGCTATAACAATGAAGACGATGACCAGAACGGCGATCGCGCCGATTATCAGCCACTTATTGATACCGCGTCGCATAGGCGGTCTGCCCCCGCTGTTTCCGGCAGTCGGACGTCTTCCCGAAACAGAGGGCGCGCCGCTCCGTGGCGCGGGTCTTGCGCCGCCCGCGGGTCTGCCCTGCCCCGGTCTTCTCATATTTCCGTTCATTTGTTCATCCTCCCGATTCAAAGCGGGTCGCTGACAAAACCGTCTTTCGTCAGCCGGTCGACCGAAGTGAAGCCGACGTCTTTCAAAAGCGACGCGACGAAATCAAATCCGAATTTTATACATTCCACGTTGTGGCAGTCGGACGACGGGATCACCGCAGCACCGATCTCTTTGAGTTTCTCGAGAACGGGACGGATCGGAAACGGCCAGGGTCTCTCTCCGCGTCCCATCGCCCCGGTGTTGACCTCGAACCGCGGGCAGTACTTCGCCGTCTCTTCGGCGTAATAAACCGCCATGTCCACGTACTCGGGATCTTCGATATCGACGCCTCCGTGAAGCTCGATCAGGTCGAAGTGGCCGATTATATCGGGGCGCGTCCGTTTCGCGTGGTCGAGGACCGCCTTGAAGTATTCCTCTGCGAGGCGGTTCGCGCTGCCGCCGAGATAACGTTCTTTTATCTCGTTGCAGATGAGATGGCCGCAGTCGATCTGATATCTTCTTTCGCCGAACTGCAGAATGTGGACGGACGCGATGACGTAGTCGTAAAGCTCGCGGCGGCACTCGGAGAGCGCATCGAGCTCGAGCCCGCAGAAAACGTCGATCTTACCCTTGTATTCTTCAGCCGCTTCGCGGACGGCGGATACGTACTTTTCCTCGTCCGGGCCGATCGATCCTTCGTCGCCTTCGAGGTAACTGTGGTCCGATATGCCGAGCGACACGAAACCGGCGGCGATCGCGGCTTCGATATTATCTTTTACCGTCCCCCTGCCGTCGGAGAGCGTCGTGTGCGTGTGCAGGTTCGATTTGATCATCCTTTTCCCTTTCTCAATCCGAATAGTCGTAATCTACGTGGACCGAAACCGAATATCCCGGAGCCGCGTGCTCCGCGGCAGCCTTTACTTCTTCCCTCAGTTTTTCCGCGTCCGTCACGCCGAAGTCGACGACGACGTCGAAGCGGACCGTCTTTTCCGTCTCTTCGCAGTAAAAGCCGTGGATGGACAGGACGTGATCTATCCCACGGACGGCGGTGACGATCGGCTCGCGGACGAGCGCGGTCCCGTCATCGGATACGTTTAGCGAATAGACGCCGATCGCGGTGAGGACGATCCCGTGTTCGGATTCCACCCTGTCGGCGATCCTGCGGCTGACGACGTCGATCCGGTCCGCGCTCCACGAATCGGGCACTTCTATATTGACCGAGCCGATCAGAAGATCGGGGCCGTAACTGTTGAGGATGAGATCGTACGCCCCGCATACGCCGTCCTCTTCGCAGACCGTCTCCTTGATCGCGCGGGAGAGGTCGCCTGAGACGCGTTCGCCCATGATCTTGCTGATCGTTCCGACGAACATTCCGATACCGGCGCGGATGATGACCGCGGAGATCACGACGGCGAGGTACGCCTCAAGATTGATCCCGAAGATCAGGAATATGACCGCGGCGGCGATAACGGAGGAGGAGATGATCGCGTCGAGCAGAGCGTCTCTTCCCGAGTTCACGAGCGCCTCGGAGCGGAGTTTCTTCCCCTCTCTGACGGTGACTGTCCCGAGGACTATCTTGATGACGACGGAGAGCGAAACTACGACGAACGTGAAAACGGAGTATTCGGGTATCTCCGGAGAGACGATCCTTTTGATCGCCTCGACGAACGCGGTGACGCCGGCGTACAGAATAACGGCGGCGATTATCGCAGCGCTGATATATTCGACTCTGCCGTGGCCGAGCGGGTGTTTTTTGTCTGCGGGCCGTCCCGCGATCTTCGTCCCCGCGACGGTGACCGCGGACGAGAGCACGTCCCCGGCGTTGTTCACGCCGTCGAGAACGATGGAGATCGAGCGGGCGAGCAGACCGAAGATCAGTTTCAGCGCGGATATCGCGAGATTCGCGGCGATCCCCGCCGCGCCGACCTTTATTATCCTTTTTTCACGGCTCCCGGAGGCCATTCCGAACACCTCGGTTTATGTGAATTACCTTCTAAAAATATATTATCTTTTATTTTAACTCATTCCCGCTGTCGTGTCAATCACAAAAAAAGCGAAGAAAACCTGCAAAATCTGCGATTTTTCGCACTATGCACAACGAAAGTTTCATTGACAGGTCATATATTGTATGTTATTATTTATATAATACTTATATTTTACGCGAGAGGAATGAAAACAGATGAAAAAACTCACTAAACTGCTGTCGCTCCTGATCGCCCTGGTCTTTCTGGCCGGGACGCTCCCGGGAACCGTCTTTTCGGAGGGCGCCCTTCCCTTCAGGGACGTGAAGGAGGCCGACTGGTTTTATCCTTACGTCAGTTACGTTTATGAAAACGGCCTGATGAACGGGACCGGCGGGAAGACGTTCTCTCCGGAGGACACTCTTGACCGCGCGATGTTCATCACGATCATAGGCCGGCTGGTCGGCGCGGAAAGCAGCGCTCCCTCGCCGTTCAAAGACACGGAACCGAATACGTGGTATTCCCCCTACGTCGCGTGGGCGGCGGACCTCGGGGTCGTAAACGGT
>JAFWPR010000106.1 GCA_017545225.1 Clostridia bacterium | reverse complement strand
TCTCATATCAAGGCTGTCTTCGGGCGACGTCGGCGCTACCGTCGACGTATCCAGCATCAACGCGGCGGGCAGACACGCTCTTCCGGTCGTGATCGATCTGCCCGCAGGACTCACTCTCGCCGACACCGTTCCCGATTCCGTAACGGTATACGCGGACGAAACGGTCTCCAAAACGGTTTCGGTCAGAGAAAAATTCACGCATCTTGAACTTCCGGCCGATTACAGGCAGGGACAGATCGAATTCGGATTCGACACCGTCACCGTCGAGGGACCCGCGGGCAAGGTCAACGGCATAGCCGAGGCGCAGGTCGTCATCGACATGGCGGACAAGACGTCGTCTTTCTCAGCCATTTATCCGATAACGTTCACAGACAGTCTCGGCGCCGCGGTCACGATGGACTATCTCAAATGTTCCGCGACGGAGATCGACGTTTTCGTCCCGATCTATATGACGGCGGAACTCAACGTTCCGTACAGATTCAAATACGATCTGCTGCCCGAGGACAGCGTCACGGTGACGCTGACGCCCTCGGCTCTGACCGTAACGGGAGACGAAAAGGACGTCACGTCCGACTCCGCTATCTCCCCCGTCGTTATCGACGAAAAGGCGATCTCGTCCAATAGTTTTTCGTATACGGTCACCCCGGAGGTGTCGTCCAAACTCACTCTCGAATCCGGTATGGGCGAGATCACGGTCAACGTTGAGATATCCCCCTCGCTTGTCACGAAAGAGTTCACCGTGACCGATATCAGGATAATCGGCACCGCCGCTAAATGCGAACCGGTCGACAAAAACGTCACGGTCACGCTGCGGGGTACGAAGGAACAGCTCGACGCCATAAATGACGGCGACGTTTATCTTACCGTCGATATGACCGGGTACGGCGAAGGGAGCGCGGGCAACGTGATACGCCCCGCGACAGTCGCGGTCGAGGCTGAAGGAGCCGACGGGGTCTTCGAGATAGGCAAATACAGCGTTCAGGTCAAGATAAGTTGATGGAAAACCCGGTACTCGGAAAAAGAGTCATAATTGAAAACGTCCCGATCCCTGTCTCCGAGGCGAGATTCGGGACAGACTGCGACGCCGAGGCTGCCGCCGAGGCGTCGAACGTCATAGAAAGAGCGATCGGCAGAAGACCGGTATCGGCGCGCATTCACAAAAAGTCGGTCGACGCCAGACGCCGTGGCTCGGTCAGATTCGTCTATTCCGTCTGCGCAGATCTTGAATGTGCGACGGGATACGAACTCGAAAAACTAAAGGCTGCGGGCGCAAAGATTGTCACCGATCCGTCGTTCGACGCCGAACCAGGCAGCGAAAAGGCGAAAGGGCGGATCGTTATCGCGGGTTTCGGACCCGCGGGAATGTTCTGCGCGCTCGAACTTGCGAAGCGCGGATACCGTCCGGTCGTATACGAGCGGGGGTCGTGCGTTTCCGATCGCGTACGCAAGGTCGAATCGTTCCTTTCGGGCGGCGAACTTGACCCGAACTGCAACGTTCAGTTCGGTGCGGGCGGCGCCGGTACGTTTTCCGACGGAAAACTCACGACGAGGATCAACGACCCCGCGGCGGCTTACGTTCTCGAGCGGCTCGTCTCGCTCGGCGCGCCGGAGGACGTCCTTTGGCAGGCAAAGCCGCATATCGGTACCGATATACTCCGCAGCGTCGTCGAAAATGCGGACGCGTGTGTCCGCGAAGCGGGCGGCGAGATCTTTTACGATACGCCCGTCTGCCTTTCCGGCGGTACCGTACGCGCAGGCGGGCAGGCGATAAACTCGTCCGCTCTCGTCCTCGCCGTCGGACACAGCGCCAGGGACACCTACCGCGAGCTGATGGCGGGAGGATTCGACGTCGTCCCGAAAGCTTTTTCGTGCGGCGTCAGGATTGAGCACGAACAGGCGTGGCTCGACCGCGCCATGTACGGCGACCTCGCGGATGACGGAGTTCTTCCGCACGCAGATTATTCGCTTTCGCTCCGCGAGGGCGACAGAGGGGTCTATTCCTTCTGTATGTGTCCCGGCGGGACGGTCGTCGCCGCCTCCGACGAGGAGGGCGGGATCGTAACGAACGGTATGAGCAACAGAAACCGCGACGGCAGGAACGCCAATTCAGCGCTCGCCGTTTCGGTTTTGCCGTCCGACTTCGGTTCGACGCCGGACGGCGCAATTGCGTTTCAGAGAAACCTCGAGCGTGCGGCTTACGCCGCCGGAGGCGGCGCCTTTTACGCGCCGGTCCAGCTCGTACCCGATTTTTTGGAGAAAAGGCAATCCCGTAAACTCGGCTCCGTAGCGCCGACTTACATGGGCGGCAGAGTGACCCCCTGCGATCTTCGTTCCGTTCTTCCCGGCTTTATTTCCGGAATGCTTGAACGAGGCCTTTACGCTTTCGATAAAAAAATCCCCGGTTTCGCAGGCAACGGTATCCCGCTCACCGGCGTCGAGACGAGGACCTCGTCTCCCGTCCGCATCCTCAGGGGTGAAAACCTTGAGGCGGTCGGCGTTCGTAACGTATATCCGTGCGGAGAGGGAGCCGGATACGCCGGAGGGATAGTCAGCGCGGCGGTCGACGGTCTTCGCGTCGCACGCGCGATAATAACGCGTTTTTCACCGGATTAAAACCGGTTTTCAGTTATACCGAAAGGAAGTGATTAAAACGGAACAGCTTGCAAAAGTGATCGAAACGGACGGATCCTCGGCTACCGTCGAGGCGTCCCGGTCGACGATGTGCGAGGGCTGCGAGAGCCGCGACTGCGGCGGTGCCTGTACCGTCGGCGATCTCTTTTCACACGGGCGCACGATGCGTACCCGCGCGGACAACGCAATAGGCGCGAAGACGGGCGATCTCGTCGAGATCTCGACGCCGACCGGCACCGTGATGTCTCACGCTTTTCTCGTTTTCATCCTTCCGCTCATTCTTTCCGTCGGAGCGTATTTTCTCGCCAGGGCTCTGACAGGCTCGGGCAAGACTGCGATCATATCGATGGGAGCGGGACTGGTCGTATCGCTCGCCGTCGTCCTGATCGCCGAGGCGGCGGCAAAACGACGCCGTCCGGACGTGGCGATCGTAAAGATCATCCGCGAGGCGGAAGAAAACGAACGACAAGACGGCGAAGGGGGTGACGGCTGATGGCAGGATTAAGACCCGCAGTCTGGGAGGTAAAGGCGACTGCCGCCGAGGCGAGAGAAGACCCGGCCGCAAAGACGATCGCCGAAGAACTTGACCTCACTCTGCCTGCGGCAAAACTGCTTGCGGATCGCGGATGCAAAACCCCCGCGGACGCTGAAAGATTCATAAAGAAAAAAGAGGAACAGCTTTACGATCCGTTCCTCATGAAAGATATGAGGGCAGCGGCAGACCGCGTCGCCGACGCGCTCGCTGCGGGAGAACGCATCGTCGTTTACGGAGACTACGACGTGGACGGAGTAACGTCCGTTTCCGCGCTTTTGCTTTATCTGCGAGATCGGGGCGGCAACGTCGGGTACTATATCCCGAAAAGGGACCGCGACGGATACGGAATGTCGGTCGGAGTGATCGAAAGGCTCGCTTCCGAGGGATGCGATCTTATCATAACGGTCGACACGGGTATCACCGCGACCGAGGAGATCAGGGCGGCGGGAGAGCTAGGCATAGACGTCGTTCTGACCGATCACCACGAATGTCAGAGCGTCCTGCCGGACGCCTGCGCCGTCGTAAATCCGAGAAGGAGCGACTGCGAGTATCCGTTCGACGAACTCGCCGGAGTCGGCGTCGTGTTCAAACTGATGTGCGCCGTGGAGACGGTGATATGTCCGGACGATTCGCTGACCGACTGCGTCAGGCGGGTTGCCTCGGAGTACTGCGATCTCGTAGCGATCGGAACGATAGCGGACGTAATGCCCGTCACGGACGAGAACCGTCTCATCATAAGTTACGGCCTGAAACTGATCGAGAACGGAACGCGTCCCGCGATTGACGCGCTCATGCGCGCCGCGTCCGAAGGAAGGACGAACGGCAAGAAAAAGATTACGGCAGCCTACATAGGCTTCACCCTCGCTCCGAGGATCAACGCGGCGGGGAGGATGCAGGACGCGGCGACCGCCGTGGAACTTTTCACGACTGAAGACTCCGCAAAAGCGGAGGAACTCGCCGCCACCCTCTGCGAGATAAACAGGGAAAGACAGGGAACCGAAAACGAGATCGTCACCGAAGCGTACTCTATGATAGAGTCGGAAAACGGAGCGGACGTCGATCCGGTCATCGTCCTCTCGGACGACCGCTGGCATCACGGAATCATCGGGATCGTCGCATCGCGCATCACCGAGCGTTTCGGCAGATCTTCCATTCTCGTCTCTTTCGAAGGGGAGGGGAACGACGGCGGCGAGGACGATATCGGAAAGGGCTCGGGCAGAAGCGTCAAGGGAGTCAATCTCGTCGGCGCGCTCGCCGAGTGTTCCGATCTGCTCGAAAAGTACGGCGGTCACGAACTTGCCGCAGGTCTTACCGTAAAGCGCGGGAACCTCGAGGCGTTCAGAAGAAAGATCAACGAGGTCGTGAGAAAGAACGGCGCTCATCCGGACGGAGGAGCCGCCGCGATCGAGGCCGACCTTGAACTCACATCGGAGGATCTTGACATGCGGCTCGCCGAGGAACTGTATCTCTTCGAGCCCTACGGAGTCAAGAATCCCGTCCCTCTTTTCTACCTGAAAGACGCTTACGTTGCCGATGAATCGCTCGTCGGAGGGGGGAAGCACACCCGCCTCATTCTAAAGAAGGGCGACGTTACCGTTACCGCGATGTGTTTCAGAAAGAGCATCGGAGACCTTGATATTTACCCCGGCGACACGGTCGACGTTCTCTTCAATCTCGACGTCAACGAGTTCGGCGGGATGCGAAACCTTCAGATGATCGTCCGAGACGTTCGCCTCGCCGAAAGACAGGCGGCGGCGGAGGAGAGAGAAAAAGAGATCTACGACGCCGTCACGGCGTCAAAAACGGCCGAACTCGGACTCACCGCCGAAGAGAAAGAGGCGTGCGTTCCCGACCGCGATGATTTCGCCGCCGTATATTCGGTCCTTACAAAGGAATTACGCTTCGAGCACAAAGTGTTCAGCATAAGAGCGCTGCGTCATCTGCTGATGACGCGCGGTATAAACGTATCTTACGTCAAACTCAAAACGATAATCATGGTATTCCGCGAACTCAACCTCATCGGGGTCGAGGAGGCTCCGGGCGTCCCCGACGTTTTCTCATTCAGTTCCGTTACCGTGAAGAACAAAACGACGCTCGACAAGTCGGGCGTGCTCAAAAAGATCAGGAGCGAACTTCGCCCCGTATGATCGCGGAAAGGAGGTCCTCAACACGGAAAATAAAACGGCAGTCGAAAAAAACGACGAATTTGAACTCATCTCCGGTCTTCTGACGATGATCGGATCGACGGAGAAGAGGTACGACGTCGAAAAAATAAAAAACGCGTTCCTGTATGCGCGTGAACTGCACGAGGGGCAGTTCCGTGTCAGCGGCGAGCAGTATATTTGCCATCCGGTCGCCGTCGCCGAGATCGTCGCCTCTCTCGAACTCGACACCGATTCGATCTGCGCGGCGCTCCTTCACGACACGATCGAGGATTGCGGCGACAAGACGAGCATCGAGGACGTCCGCTCCCGCTTCGGCGAGGAAGTCGCGTCGCTCGTAGATGGTCTCACTAAAATCCGCGAGATCAACGTCACGGATAAAGAAGAAGCGCACATCGAGAACATCCGCAAGATGCTCCTCGCCATGTCGCGCGACGTCCGCGTCATTTTCATAAAGCTTTGCGACAGACTTCACAACATGCGTACACTCGACGCGAAGCCGGAGGAGAAAAGACGCGTTACCGCACTCGAGACGATGCACGTCTACGCGCCTCTCGCGCACCGTCTCGGTATGCAGAGGATGAAGCAGGAACTTGAGAATCTCGCCCTGCGTTTCCTCGATCCGATCGGATACGAAGAGGTCAACGCCGACATCCGGAAAAAATACGGCGAAAACGTAAGCTTCATTGACAACACGAAAAACTACATATCACAGCGTCTCGGGGAGTACAACATTCATTTCACTCTCGAGGGCAGAGTCAAGACCGTATACTCGATCTACCGTAAGATGTTCAATCAGAACAAAAGTTTCGACGAGATATACGACTTCTACGCGATCAGGATAATCGTCGACACCGAACTCGAGTGTTACACCGCGCTCGGTATCATCCACGAGCTGTTCAGGAGCATTCCCGGACGGTTCAAGGACTACATTTCAACGCCGAAGCCGAATATGTACCAGTCGCTCCACACGACGGTCATCGGGCGCGACGGTATCCCGTTCGAGGTCCAGATCAGGACGCGCGAGATGCACCACGTCGCGGAATACGGTGTTGCAGCCCACTGGAAATACAAATCGGGTCAGGAGAGCCGCGAGGAGATCGATCAGAAGCTCTCGTGGATCGCGAAACTTATCGACGCGGAAGAGGGAGTGTTCGACTCCGAGGAGTTCCTGCACGCCCTGAAGATCGACATATTCCACGACGAGACGTTCGTCTTTACGCCTAAGGGCGACGTTATCGCGCTGCCTCTCGGCTCGACGCTGATCGACTTCGCGTACGCCATCCACTCCGAGATCGGAAACAAGATGGTCGGCGCGACGATCAACGGGATGATCGCGCCGATCGACCGCGTCCCGCAGACGGGCGACATCGTCGAGATCATCACGTCCTCCGCTTCCCGAGGCCCGAGCCGCGACTGGCTCAAGATAGTCAAGACGGGCGAGGCGCGCAATAAGATCCGCCAGTGGTTCAAGAGAGAAAAACGGACGGAGAACATTGCCGTCGGCAAATCGGAGATCGACAGGGAATTCGCGAAGTTCCGCGTCCGTCCGAAGGATCAGGACAAAGCGGAGATCGTCGCCGCGATCGCGAAAAGGCTCGGGATGCACGAACCTGACGACCTTTACAACGCGATAGGGTACGGCGGCCTTCCGATATCCAAGATCACGTCGCGCCTCAAGGAGGAGTACGAAAAAGTCGTTCACTCCGCCGAGGAGGAGCAGATCACCGAACCCGAACAGGTCAAAACTCAGAAGCCTGACCGCATCCGCTCCTCCGGCGGCGTCATAGTCGACGGAGAGTACGGATGCGCCGTAAAATTCGCGAAATGCTGCAACCCGCTTCCCGGCGACAGTATAGTCGGATTTATCACAAAGGGATACGGCGTTTCCGTCCACAAGCACAACTGCCGGAACATTCTGTCCGGTATGAAGGACCCGTCCTTCCGCGACAGGCTCGTCAACGTCAGATGGGACGAGGCCGTCGCTTCCGATCACTCGAAGGGGCTTTACGAAGCGACTTTCCGCGTTTTTGCGGAGAACACGATTTCGATCCTCGCGGACGTGACGACGACGCTCGCCGATATGAAGGTCACGCTCGTAGCGGTGAATACTAAAAAACGGACGGAGGACGACATCGTCATCACGCTTACCGTAGGATGCCGCAGCAGCGATCACTACGAGTCGATCGTCTCACGTCTGCGCTCGGTCCCCCACGTCAGAGCGGTCACCGGAGGTTCCGACTGATATGAAAGTTATCCTTCAGCGCGTCCTTCGCGCGTCTGTATCCGTCGACGGAGAGGTCCGCGGCAGCTGCGGAAGGGGGTTTCTCGCCCTCGTCGGAGTCGAAAAAGGCGACTGTGAAACGGACGCCCGCGCTCTTGCCGACAAGATCGCCGCTCTGCGCGTCTTCGAGGACGAAAACGGCAAAATGAATCTGTCCCTCGGCGACGTCGGCGGCAGCGTTCTTTCAATTTCAAACTTTACGCTCTCCGCGTCGTGCCGGCGCGGAAACAGACCCGATTTCACGGCGGCTGCGCCGCCTGACGAAGCGGAGAAGCTTTACGACCTGTTTTCGGAAATGCTCGGCGAACTCGTCCCGACGGAAAAGGGCGTTTTCGGAGCCGATATGAAGATCGATATGATCGCGGACGGTCCCGTGACCGTTCCTCTCGACAGCGTTACGCTGAGAGGACCGCGCAGAAAGTGATTTTGTTATGAGGATCGAAGTTGAGGGCGACCTCAATCCATACTATATACAGACGATAGCGATGACTTTCTTCCCGGGCGAGAAGTTCCGCGACGAAGAAGACCCGCGTCTTTCGGCGCGCGTCAGTCTCGACGACCGCGCGGACGGATCGTATTCGGCGGTCGTCCTGACCGACAGGGACGGAGGATCCGTCCGGGCGGATGATCTCGAACCGTGGCGCGCAGACGGCGCGGAGAGGACGAGGAAACTGTCCTCGGGCAGAGCGTTTTTCAAAGCGGCGGTCGAACTGACCGGATACTCCCCGCCGTGGGGGATCATGACCGGCGTCCGTCCGTCCAAACTCGCGACCGAGTTTTTGACGTCCGGATTCTCCGAAAAAGAGAGCGCGGACGAAATGATAAACTCGTACCTTGCGACTCCGGAGAAGGCGCGCCTCGCCGTCGGCGTCGCACAGACCGAACGTGAACTCATAAAACCGTGCGACGGCGGGAAGTGCAGCGTGTATATCGCGATCCCGTTCTGTCCGTCGAGATGCGATTACTGTTCGTTCGTATCGTATACGTCTCCGCGCCTTTTGTCGTTGATTCCCGAATATCTTGAACGGCTGCGTGACGATATAACCTTCACGACCGGGGTCATTCGCGATCTCGGGCTCGGGATTTCGACCGTCTACATCGGCGGCGGGACTCCCACCGTCCTCGACGCCTCGCAGCTCGACGGGCTGCTCTCTTCGCTTCACCCGCTGACGGACTGCGCGGACGAGTTCACCCTCGAAGCGGGCAGACCCGACACGATCACGTCCGAAAAGATGAAGATCGCCGTCTCTCACGGGGTAGGCAGGGTAAGCGTAAATCCCCAGACGCTCAACGGCAGAGTTCTCGCGTCCATTGGCAGGAAGCACACGACGGAACAGTTTTTCGAAGCGTACGGTATCGCACGTAACGCCGGGATCGGCACAGTCAACGTCGACCTCATCGCGGGCCTTCCGGGCGACGACCCGGATTCGTTCTCCGACACGTGCGAACAGATAGTGAAAATGAGACCTGAAAATCTGACCGTCCACACGTTTACCGTCAAAAAATCGGCGAAGTTCAAAGAAGAGGGAGTATACGACAGAGAGGGAAGAGACGCGGAACGGTCCGTTTCGATCTCATCGGATTACGCCTCTTCAGCGGGCTATCGTCCTTACTATATGTACAGGCAGAAAAACACCGTCGGGAACCTCGAGAACGTCGGTTACTCGCTTCCCGGGTACGAGTGCATGTACAACGTCTATATGATGGAGGAGATACACTCCGTCTTCGCGTGCGGCGCGTCCGCGGTCACTAAACTCGTATCCCTCCCGGGAACGGACGGGTACCGCGACATAAAACGGATATTCGAATCGAAATATCCGTACGAATATCTGAGGGAATCCGAAGACGGGACTCTTTCCGAAAAACGCAAAAAACTCGCCGCCGATATAGTTTCGTTCTATCGCGAACGCGGAATGATCTGAGCGAATATACCGGCACCACGAAATGTATAAATTAACTGGTTAACAGAAATTTGCGGAGACTGA
>JAFWPR010000105.1 GCA_017545225.1 Clostridia bacterium | reverse complement strand
TACGGCGGCGATCGTCTTCTCGTATCCTCTGTCGGTGATCCAGTGTTTGGTCGTGACGAACAGCTCGTCTCTCTTGATGCCTGACGCGCGGATGCCCTCGCCGACGGCGTCTTCGTTGCCGTAAGCGAACGCGGTGTCGATGTGACGGTAACCGAGGCGTATCGCCTCTTTCACGCCCTCTTTGGCCTCAGGCTTGGGTGACTGCCACGTGCCGTAACCGAGGCAGGGGAGCTTTACTCCGTTTGAGAGAGTTACGAAATCGTTGAGAGTTTTCATTATTATGTATCCTTTCATTCGGTTTTTCTCACGTGAAAATTATACCAAAGCGCCGGTCCGTTGTCAAGAAGAACGGGGCGGATATCCGCCCCGTCTCGTTTTTTTCAAAAAACCGGTATCGTATAATTCTGCGGTTCCGGCGAACCGTAAGGCGGTTGGTTTTCCATTACGGAAACGCAACGGGAACCCGCCCGTAAAGTTTTCTTGAAATGGGTCACATTCAAGAAAACTTTATCCTGCTTGCTCTTTTTGAGCAAGCAGACATTTAAAGCGGAATTTTATCCTCAATTGGACACGAAGTGTTCAATTGAGACCGAAACTTACGTTGAGCGCCGCGTTGACCTCTCCCATGACCTCGTCGTTCAGGTGGCCCATCTTTTCTCCGAGCCGCCTTTTGTCTATCGTTCTGATCTGCTCGAGAAGGACGACCGAGTCGCGTTCGAGCCCGACCTTTTCCGCGTTTATGTCGATATGCGTCGGCAGTTTCGTCTTGCCGAGCCTGCTCGTTATCGCCGCGGCGATAACGGTCGGCGAGTGCCTGTTCCCCACGTCGTTCTGTACGATCAGAACGGGTCTCACTCCGCCCTGTTCGCTCCCGACGACCGGAGACAGGTCCGCAAAATAAATATCTCCTCTTCTGACGGTCATTTTTGTCGTGCCTTTCCTTTCTTACGGGGCGTTATCGTCTCCCCGTTCACCGTTTCCCGGCGGTCTCGCCGCCGTTCTCTGCCTTTATTATTGTCCGCGCGCGGCGCGATTAAACGCCGCGTGTTACCCGCCCGTAACATTTTATTCGGGCGGTGGAGATGCTGTCACTGAACGGGTCGCTGCATTTAGCGCAGAACGAAAAAGTACGGACAAAAGTCAGTTTTAGAAATCAATATCCTTTCTTCTTTACTTTTTAAGGTCAAAATCCTTCGGATTTTTTCATCTTATGTACTTTTTCTATCACCGTTTTCGCCCCGCTATCTATAGCGGACTCGACGTACACCAGTACGCCTCACGGGGCGAAGAACGGCGATTCTGCATCTGAATGCGGCGACCCCGACGAAAACTATTGCAACGGGGAAAGATATTATATATAATAATCATTGAGTAATACTTAAACGAAAGGTCGGAAAATGACCGTTATGAACGATCACGAATTTGCGGGAAAGACGGTCGCGCTGATAGGCGCGGGCGTTTCGAATTTGCCCCTCGTTCCGTTCTTCGTCTCACGGGGAGCCGCCGTCACGGTGCGCGACTCAAAGAGCGAGGACGCTATGGGCGGGAAAGCGGATGAAATAAAAGGATACGGCGCGCGCCTGATCGCCGGGGACGGATACCTTGACGGTCTTTGCGAGGATATCATCGTCAGATCCCCCGGGATCAGACCCGATATCTCGGAGTTCAGTGCGGCGGTCGCGAACGGCTCGCTCCTCACCTCGGAGATGGAACTTTTCCTCTCTCACACGAAATGTAAAGTGTGGGCGGTCACCGGCAGCGACGGGAAATCGACGACGACGACCGTCCTCTCGAAACTGCTCGAGGGCGGCGCGGGCAGGACGTATCTCGGCGGCAACATCGGTTCGCCGCTTTGCCATCTGTATCCGGAAATGACGGAGGACGACCGCGCGGCGGTCGAACTCTCGAGCTTCCAGCTCATGACGATCGACGCGCCGTTCGAGGCGGCGATCGTGACGAACGTGACGCCGAACCACCTCAACTGGCACACGGGAATGGAGGAATACATCGCCGCGAAGGAGAGGATCCTCCGCCGCGCGAAGCGCGCAGTGCTGAACGCCGGGAACGACGTGACCCGCGATATGGGAAAGAAATGCGCTTGCCCCGTGACCTGGTTCTCGCGCGATACGATAGACAGCGCGATCCTCCGCGACGGCGACTCGGCGATATATCTTGACGGAGGCGTGATTGTGAAGCGCGAAAGGGGGGGAAATCCGATCCCCGTTCTCGCACTGTCCGATATCCTTCTGCCGGGTCTTCACAACGCGGAGAACTATATGGCGGCGATCGCAGCGGCGGGCGATCGCGCTGATACCGAAAAGATAAAAGACGTCGCCTCGACTTTCCCGGGCGTCGAGCACCGGCTCGAATTCGTCAGGGAAAAGGACGGAGTTCGGTTCTATAACGGCTCGATCGACTCCTCGCCGACGAGGACGGACGCCGCGCTTTCCGCGCTCTGCGGCAGCGCGCCGGAAAGACCGATAACGGTCATCCTCGGCGGGTACGACAAAAAGATCCCGTTTGGTCCGCTCGCCGACGCGGTCCTCGGAAGAGACCTCGTCGTGCGCGCCGTACTGAACGGCGCGACGGCGGACGCGATCGATGAAGCGCTGAGGACGCATCCGCTATATGAAAAACGGATCGCCGACGGATCGTTCGGGGTCCTGCGCCGCCCGTCGTTTGAGGACGCGGTCCTCGCCGCGGCGCGCGAAGCGAAACCGGGCGAGACGGTCATCCTGTCCCCGGCTTGCGCAAGCTTCGATCAGTTTGAGAATTTTGAAGAGAGGGGAAAACGGTTCAAAGAGATCGTGAAGGAACTATGATCGAATATAAAACACTTCTCCGCGAGATGACGGCGATCCCGTCCGTTTCCGGATTTGAAAGGCGGGCGGCTGAAACGCTGCTCCCGGCCGTCGGGGAATATTTCGACGACGCCGTGATCGACCCCGTCGGTAATCTGATCCTGAAGAGGTCGTGCGGCAGGGAAGACGCTCCGCGCATTATGCTCGACGCGCACTTCGACGAGGTGGGATTCATCGTCTCCGATATAACTGACGGCGGTTTTGTCAAAGCCGAGCCGGTCGGCGGGCTCGACCCGTCCGTTCTCAGTTCGACCGAGGTCGTGATCTACGGGCGCGAGCCGGTCTACGGCCTGTTTTGCGTAACTCCCCCGCATCTCGTCACCAAAGACGACGAGGGCAAACTCCCGAAGATCTCCGAAATGACGATCGAGACGGGATACGGAAAAGAAGAGCTTGAAAAGATCGTCTCGGTCGGCGACCCGATCGGATACCGCGCTTCGGGCGCGGACCTTTCGTTCGGCGTAATCGCGGGACGCGGTTTCGACGACAAGAGCTGCGGCGCGGCGCTTATCTGCGCCGCCGCCGATACCCCGAGGGACGAGCTCGCCGGGGACATATACGTGACGCTTTCCTCACGCGAGGAAACGGGAGGAGGCGGCGCCTCCGTCGCCGCGAGGGAGATCGATCCCGATTTCGCCGTCGTCACCGACGTGAATTTCGCCAAAGCGCCGGGCGTCGAAGCCCGCGAATCGGGCGAGCGCGGCGGGGGACCGATGGTCTCGCTCTCCGCGGTGACGTGCAGACGGCTGACCGCCGGGATTTTGAAGATCGCGAAAAAAGCGGGGATACCCGTGCAGACGGTCGTCGAATCGTCGAACACCGGGACGAACGCCAATCTGCTTCTCATCACAGGAGACGGAGTGCCCGTCGCGGTCGTCAGTCTCCCGCTCGGAGGGATGCACACGTTCAGCGAGACGCTGTCTCTCGACGACGCGGACAAGTTCATAGGGCTCATAAAAGAGATAATCACCTCTCGCCCGCTCGCCGATGAGTGGCGCGCCGCGAGATCGTCTTCCGTTTCCGTCTTCGACGGACTTCATGGGAAAGGGGGCGTCGTCCATGCGTGAAAGCTCACTTTGCGGGATAGCCCTTCTCAAAAAGCTCTCCCTGACGTTCGGTCCGTCCGGATGCGAGGAACGCGTCGCGGAGGCGATCATCGAAACGGTATCCCCGTTCGCGGACGAGGTAGTCCGCGACCGTTCGGGCGGCGTTATCGCCGTTCTTCGCGGAACGGGAAAAGCAAAGAATATACGCCGCGTGATGCTGTCAGCGCATATGGACGAGGTCGGATTCATGATCGCGTCGGTCGAGGACGACGGCACGCTGAAGCTCGCGCCTCTCTCGGCGCGCGATCCCAAGATCCTCGCGGGTCAGTACGTGACCCTTTCCGACGGCGAACGGTTTTTTGACGGCGTCGTCGGGATAAAACCGTACCACCTCAAAAAAGACGGAGCGCCGGAATACGGCGATCTGTATATCGACGTCGGCGCGGGGAGCCGCGAAGAGGCCGAAAAGATCGTCGGGAAGGGCTTCTTCGGCACTTTCAGGTCGGACTTCGTGAGATTCGGCGGAAGCGGAAGAATGATAAAAGGCAAGGCGCTCGACGACCGGCTCGGATGTACCGTTCTCTGCGACACGCTCCGCGAGATAAAAGAGAGCGGCGAGCCGCTCCCCTTCGATCTGTTCTGCGCGTTCACCTGTCGCGAGGAACTCGGCATCTCCGGCGCCGCCTGCGCCGCCGAGGTCGTAAAGCCCGACGTGGCGATCGTCTTCGAGGCGACGGCGGTCGCGGACGTCGACGGAGTCGACCCGACGCGCCGCGTGGCGGAACAGGGAAGTGGCGGCACGGTTTCGTACGCAGACCGCGGTACCGTCTACGACAGAAAACTGTATTCCCTTATCCTCGATACGGGTAAAAAGAACGGGATCCCGTGTCAGCCGAAAAAATACGTCTCGGGCGGCAACGATTCCGCCTCGATAAGACGAAGCGGAGAGGGCGTCCGCGTCGCGGCGATCTCCGCCCCCTCGAGGTATATCCACACCGCCCCGAACGTCGTCAGGGAGGACGATTTCCTCTCGATCGAAAAACTCGCTCCCGCCGTTCTGCGGGAGATCGCTATGAAGGAGACCGAATTATGAGAGACGTGAAAAAGATACTGTCTGACCTCTCCGCGATAATAAGCCCGCCGTCGGGCGAGGCGAAAGTCGCGGAATATATCAAAGAGTATATCAAAGAAACGGCGCCGAACGCCGAGGTTTCCGAGGACGCGCTCGGCACGATCACCGTCGCCCTTCAAGGGGAAAACGGCCGCGCCGTGATGCTCACGGCGTCGACCGACGAGAGCGTTTTCGCCGTCAACGACGCCGACGGGGACGGCAGGATCCGTTTCGCGTCGCTTGGAACGCTGTCGCCCTCCGCGGCGGCGTACTGTGAGGCGGAATTCGAAAACGGAGTCCGCGGGACAGTCGTTCCCGTTGAGAAGAGCGAAACGCTCCCGGACGATCCGCTGAAATATGCGGTCGACATCGGCGCGGAAAACAAACAAGACGCGCTCTCGAAAGCCGCGCCGGGAACGGCTTTCCGTCCGTCGTCCTCTCTTTTCGTGAACGGGGACGTGATCACCGGCCCGTCCGTCGCCGCAAAAGCGGGAGTCGCCGTTCTTCTCGAGGCGGCGGCCTCTTTGTCGGGGCGCGAGCTCAAAAACACCGTTCTCCTGACGTTCGCGTCTCAGGGCAAAGTCGGCGCGAGAAGCGCGGGTCCCGCCGCGGTCGCTTTGAGCCCCGCCGCTGCGGTCAGCGTCGTCGCCGTCCCTGAAAACAGTTTGAAGAAAATACCGCTCGGAGGCGGTCCGGTCGCCGTTGCGACGGCAGGTCCGGTCGTAGCCGACCCGCGCGTGAGAGACGTGCTCGGTCTTCCGATCGCCGTGACCGAACCGACGAGGGCGCAGGACGATGGCATAGCCGCCGCACGGTTCCTCTCTAAAGGCGTCCCCGCGGGGATCGTAGGGATACCCGCCCGATACGCAGGTACGACGCGCGAGACGGTCGACGCGCGCGATATCGCCGCCGCGGCGAAGACCCTTTCCGAATTCGTAAACGGAGAGTTCTGATCTATGCTTTCTTTGACTTATACGGCTGCGCTGTTCGGTATCGACGCGTTTCTCGTCACTGTCGAGTGCAACGCGAGAAAATCGATCCCGCAATTCGATATAGTCGGTCTTCCCGGCATTTCAGTAAAGGAATCGCGCGAGCGCGTCATGAACTGCGCCGCGTCGTGCGGGATCCCGATCCCCGATATGGAGGTCACGGTCAATCTCGCTCCTGCGGACCGCCGCAAAGAGGGATCGGATCTCGATCTCGGGATAATGACGGCTCTCTGCCGTTCGTCCGGGCTTTTGCCGGAGGACGTCGATCTTGAGAACAAGTGCTTTATCGGAGAACTGTCGTTCACCGGAGACGTCAGAGCGGTCAGGGGCGTTCTGAGCATGGCGCTCGAGGCTCGCGACCGCGGTATCGCCGAGATATTCGTCCCGTACGGGAACATAAAAGAGGCGGCGGCCGCCGTCACGCCGAATACGCGCGTGTTCGGCGTAAAAAACGTGCCCGAACTGATCGCTTGGCTCAAAGGAGAGGGAAGTTTATACGAGGTCACCGATCTTCCGCGGATCGACCCCGCGGACGGATTCCGTTTCGTCGATGATTTCTCGCAGGTCAAGGGACAGACCAGAGCGCGCAGAGCGGTCGAGATAGCCGCCGCGGGCGCTCACAACGTCCTTCTGATCGGACCGCCCGGATCGGGTAAATCGATGGTCGCGAAACGGATCCCGACGATCCTGCCCGCGATGACGTACGACGAGGCGATCGAGACGACGAAACTTCATTCCGTCGCGGGACTCATTCCCGAGAACGGGGATATCGTCACGAGAAGACCGTTCCGCTCGCCTCACCACTCGTGTTCCGTCGTATCTCTCGTAGGCGGCGGCGCGATCCCGATGCCCGGCGAGATATCGCTCGCTCACAACGGCGTTTTGTTCCTCGACGAGTTCCCGGAGTTCTCTAAATCGACGTCCGAGGCGCTGCGCCAGCCGCTCGAGGACTCCAAAGTCACGGTCACTCGCGCCGCCGGAAGAGTTACGTTCCCGTCCTCGTTTATGCTCGTCTGCGCGATGAATCCGTGCAAATGCGGGTATTTCGGGAGCAAGCGCGGCACGTGCACGTGCAAACCGGCCGACATAAAGGCGTATCTTTCCAAAATATCGGGTCCCCTGCTCGACAGGATAGACATTCAGATGGAGATGCCCGAAGTCGATTTCGCCGAGATATCCGATAAATCGGATTCCGAACCTTCGAGTGCAATCCGCGAGAGAGTCGAGGCGGCGAGGGAGATCTCCCGCGAGCGCTTCCGCTCGGCGGGGTACAAGCGCTATTCGGTGATGAACAACGCGATGATGAACACCGACGATCTGAAACGCTTCTGCGTTCTCGACGACGACTGTATCAGAATAATGGAGGGCGCATTCAAACGGCTCAATCTGTCCGCCCGCGCTTACGACCGCATTCTGCGGGTCGCCCGCACGATAGCGGACGTCGAGCACGCCCGCCGCCCGGACGACGGATCGGGCGTCATCGGCGGGAAGATCACGAAAAAAGACGTTATGGAAGCGGTGCAGATGCGCGCGCTCGACAAATACTGGTAAACCGTTGAAAAACGGGATGCGGTATTGTATACTTATCAAAAGAAAAATACTCCCCGACGGGGAGATCACAGAGGTGAAAAAATGGCAGAAAAGATCAGAGTCACGATTTGGAACGAGTACCGTCACGAGGTGAACGACGAGGATATCGCGAAGCTTTATCCGAAGGGGATCCACGGACAGATCGCGTCCTTCCTGTCGGAAGAGCCCGATATGGAAGTAAGGACGGCGACGCTCGACGAGCCGGATCACGGCATTCCGGACGAGATCCTCAACGACACGGACGTCCTTCTCTGGTGGGGTCACATGAACCACGGCGACGTCAGGGACGACAGGGTCGAATATATCAGGCACAGAGTTTATACGGGCGGTATGGGTTTCATCGCTCTGCACTCCGGCCACCATTCCAAGCCTTTCCGCGCGCTCGTCGGAGCGACGGGCAACCTTTCATGGGGCGACAATCAGCATGAGATCCTCTGGAATCTCAAGCCCTCGCACCCGATAGCGGCGGGTATCCCGGACCACTTCCATCTTGAGGAAGAGGAACTTTACGCGGAACCCTTCTACATTCCGAACCCGGACGATCTGATCCTCGGAGGATGGTTCGAGCAGGGTTATATTTTCCGCTCCTGCTGCACGTTCACCCGAGGGGTCGGCAAGATCGTATATCTGCAGCCCGGTCATGAGTCCGTTCCCACGTACTATAATCCGTATATCCAAAGGATTATCAAAAACGCGGTCAGATGGGCTCGCCCCAACGATTTCGGTTACGAGATCAAAAATGAGGCGCCGTACGTGACAAGCGCGCTCGAACCCGAGGAAAAATGAAGAAAGACGGTAAAAAAACGGTAAAGCGGACGGTGAGACTCACCGTCCGCGTTTACGACGGGGAAGATCGCGAACCATACGACCCGCTTCCGGACGATCTTCGCGACGACGATCCGTTCTCGTCGTTTTCCTATCCGATCGAGGACGTAGAGGACGCCGTCCTCCGCTTAGTCGAGGAGAAGAACGGCGCTCTGCCGGACGACGACTCGGAACTCGTGACGCCCGGCGTTTTCACTTCCGACGGGGACGAGGTCAATATCACATTCGGCGATCCCTTCGCGGAGGACGGAAAAGAGGCGCGGACCGTGATCAACTTCAGGGTCGACGACCCCGGGACCGTTTCGGTAATGAGATCCGGTCTCGCAGGCCCGATCCTCGTGCTCGAGGAGGGGAAGACGCACGTCTCGGCCTTCGAAACGCCCGCGGGCGCCATCGAAGCGCGCGTTTTTGCGCGCAGGGTCGTCAATACCGTATCGCCCGTCACGGGAAAAGGCGAGATGTATCTCGATCATACGGTCTCTTTCGCCGGATCCGTTCCGCTCAGGTCGGTGATGACGGTCAGGGCGGAGTAACGCGGCGTAACGGATAATTTTTAATTTTTTGTAAACAATGTGTTGACAAATTGTCACAAACGCGCTATAATATCCCCTGACAGAAGACGTTTTGAGGGGGTGCGCGCCGGTGACAAATGAATTTATAGAATCTTTCGAGGAGTCGATCGACGCCGGAGAAGCCGCTCTTCTCTCGGAAGGGATCGGCAGACAAACGGCTCTGATCGAATTTCTCACGGTCGCCGCGGCGGTTCTGATCGCCGTCACCGTCGTCTTCATCGTTATCAGGATAAAAAGAAAAAACCGCGGTCAGGGCTGACCGCGGCTTTTCGTTTCTTTATGAAGTTTATTCGCTTTTCAAAGATTCAATACAGCCGCGGCAGATCTTCTTCCCCTTGAAGTCGATAACTCCGTCCGCCTCTCCGCAGAAAATGCATGAGGGGCGGTATTTTTTTAAGATGATCTTATCGTCTTCAATGAAGACCTCAACCCCGTCTTTCGGGTTGAGATCCATCATTTTTCTCGTTTCAACGGGGAGAACGATCCTTCCGAGTTCGTCTATCGGTCTGATTATTCCGAGCGCTTTCATCGTTTTATTTCCTTTCTTTGTATTTTTCTGCTATATTTTACCATATTCAATAAAATCTGTCAATATGTTGTATAAAAAAAGATCAAAGACGGAATATGTTGTTGCTCCGTTCCTGAATAATGATACTCGGTACGGGTCAAAAATATGGCAGAGAAAGACGTAAGGCGGTAAAAAAATGATAAGAGGGTGCCAGCGAAGGATATATTACGTCAAAAATCCCGGAGGGGACGTTTTCGACGAGGCGTATTTCGTGATCAGAAAAGATTACGCGGGCAGGGGAACGACGCTGACCGGCGACGCCGAGATAGCGGACGAGGCGAAAAGGATCGTCGAGCAGGCTACGGAGGGCGGCGCATCGGCGAAAGGAAAGAGGGGAAAACTGACCGCTTTTATTGCCGGAGCCGCCGTCGCTCTCGCCGTTTTCGCCGCCGTTCTTCTTATCGTCAGATGATGAGGTTTCCGCAAACCGCTTGACATAAAGGAAAAAACGAGTATAATATTAAACTGAGTCAGGCTGTGCTCCGGTGCGCGACCGTCTTTCGCGCCCGGCGGACGATTTTCGAAAAAGTCCGAACAGCCTCTGTTGAAATTGCCCCCGCCGCCCTCGGGGGATCCGCGGATGAACCCCTCGTCCGCTCCGGTCGCTTGCGTGGCCGGCAAAACAGAATACGGAATCCTGTTTGACCGACCGATCGGGTCGGAGGCTTTTTGCGTGCAATCAATACATATATATTCCGGACTCATAGAATATCGATGAAGAAACAGAATTAAGAAAGGAAAACAATGGCAAAGAAACCTCATACCAAACTCCGGGTCATGATGCTCGGAGGACTCAACGAGATAGGAAAGAATATCGCCGTCCTCGAATACGGCGCGAATATCATCGTCGTTGACTGCGGGCTCGCGTTTCCCGAAGAGGATATGCCCGGCATCGACCTCGTCATACCGGACTTCACGTACCTCGAAAAAAACGCCGACAAGGTCAAGGGTATCCTCATCACTCACGGTCACGAGGACCACATAGGAGCGATCCCCTACCTTCTCAAAATGATCGACGTCCCCGTCTACGGGACGAAGCTGACGCTCGGTATCCTTGAGAATAAACTCGCCGAGCACAAACTGCTCGGTCACCGCACGATGGTGACCGTGAAGCCGGGCGACAAGATCGACCTCGGCGTCTTCCGCGCGGAGTTCATCCACGTGAACCACTCGATCGCCGACGCGTGCGCGATCGCGATAAAGACCCCCGTCGGCACGGTGTTCCACACGGGCGACTTCAAGCTCGACGTGTCTCCGATCGACGGGGACATCATGGACCTCACTCGGATCGGCGAATACGGAAGGGACGGAGTGCTTCTCCTCATGTGCGAGTCGACGAATATCGACCGCCCCGGATTCACGCCTTCCGAGAAGAAGGTAGGGTCGTCGCTCGACAGCATCTTCATGACGAACACCGACAAACGGATCATCATAGCGACGTTCTCCTCGAACGTTCACCGCGTACAGCAGATAATCAACACGAGCGTGAAATTCGGGCGTAAAGTCGCCGTCACCGGCCGCAGTATGATAAACATCATCGACGTGGCGGTGCGCCTCGGCTACATGGACGTCCCCCAGCACGTTCTGATCGACGTGTCCGAGATCGGCAGATATCCCGCCGAGATGATTACGATCGTCACGACGGGATCGCAGGGCGAGCCGATGTCGGCGCTGTACAGAATGGCGTTCTCGGAACACAAACAGGTGTCCCTCACGACGGGAGACCTCGTCGTTCTGTCGTCCCACGCCATCCCCGGCAATGAAAAACTGATCGACAGGATCGTCAACGAACTCTACCGCCGCGGCGTGAGCGTGTATCACGACGAGGCGGAGGTCCACGTATCGGGCCACGCGTGCCAGGAGGAGATCAAACTCATGCACGCGCTTACGAAGCCGAAATTCTTCATGCCTATCCACGGCGAATACAGGCATCTGATGCAGCACAAGGAACTCGCGGAGTTCATGGGAATGGACCCGAAGGATATTTTCGTGTGCGACATCGGTCAGGTGCTTGAACTCGACCGCAAAACGTGCAAGAGAGCGGGAACTGTCCCCGCGGGAAGAACGCTCGTCGACGGCTACGGCGTCGGAGACGTCGGAAATATCGTTCTCCGCGACAGACGCCATCTCTCTCAGGACGGTCTGATCGTCGTCGTCGCGACGCTCGACCTCGACCAGATGACTCTTCTGTCGGGACCCGACATCATCTCCCGCGGATTCGTATACGTCAGAGAGAGCGAGGAGCTCCTTGAGGAGGCCCGCGACATCGCGCGCCGCGTCCTCACCGATATGCTCGACTCGGGCGTCACCGAGTGGACGCAGCTCAAAACGCACGTCAAGGACGCGCTGAGCAAATATCTCTACTCAAAAACGAAGAGAAAACCGATGGTGCTTCCCGTAATAATGAACGTTTAACGGAGTCTCGGATATGGAAAGACCGATCAGACGCGGAGAACTCCTCTCCCCGGCGGGCGACCCCGAAAAACTTCGCGCCGCCGTGCTTTACGGCGCGGATGCGGTGTATCTCTCGGGCAAAAAGTTCGGGATGAGAGCGGCGTCCGGCAACTTCTCGGACGAAGAGCTCGAAGACGCCGTGGCGTTCTGTCACGAAAGAGGGGTCAGAGTTTACGTCACGGTCAACGTGATGCCGCGCAGCGACGAGTATAAAGAGCTCGTCCCGTACATAAAATTTATCGAAAAGACCGGAGCGGACGCGGTCATCGTGTCCGACCCGGGCGTCCTTTTCGCCGTCCGTGAGAGTTCGCCGGACCTCGAGATCCATATCTCCACGCAGGCGAGCGCCGTGTCGGACAAGGCGTGTCTCGCGTGGTACCGTCTCGGAGCGCGCCGCGTCGTTCTCGCGCGCGAGTTGTCGCTCGACGATATCAGGCGTATAAGGCGCGGCGTGCCGGACGACCTCGAACTTGAGGTCTTCATCCACGGCTCGATGTGCGTCGGATACAGCGGGCGCTGTCTGCTCTCGAACTATTTCACGGGCCGCGACTCGAACCACGGAGAGTGCGCTCAGCCGTGCCGCTGGAAATATTCGCCGACGGCGATCGACCTTCGCGAAGAGAAAAGGCCGGACGATCCCGTCGCGATCAGCCTCGAGGAGGACGGCGGGGAGACGTTCTTCATGTCCTCCCGCGATATGTCGATGATCTCCCATATCAGGGAACTCGAAGAGGCGGGGATCTCCGGCTACAAGATCGAGGGCAGGGTGAAGAGCGCATACTACGCCGCCGTCGTTACGAACGCGTACAGGATGGCTCTCGACGCCTACAGGCGCGATCCGGACTCGTACGTGACCGATCCCGCGCTTCTTTACGAACTCGACAGCGTCAGCCACAGGGAGTACTCGACCGGATTCTTCTTCGGCGACCCGAAGACGGGGGCAAATACCGTCACGGAACACGGATACGTCAGGGAAAAGTCGTACCTCGCGACGGCTGTCTCGGACAGCGTCGGACCCGACGGGGACGGCCTTTTTACCGCGCGGTTCATCCAACGCAACAAGGCGGTCTCGGGACAGGCGGCGGAGATCATCTCGCCGGGCTCGGTCGGAAGACCGTTCGTCATAGGCGAGCTGTTCGGCGAGGACGGCGCGGCGATAGAGTCGACGCCTCATCCGTCGATGATCTTTTCGGTCCGCACGCCGTTTCCCGTTAAGACGGGAGACATCATGAGAGGTACCTACAACTGAGAAAGGATATCCTTATGCGTTTTATTTACGCCGTCTTTCTCGGCGTCGTCGAAGGACTGACGGAATGGCTTCCGGTCAGCTCGACGGGCCACCTGATCTTAGTTAACGGAATCGTAAAATCGGAGGACGTGTTTACGTCCTCCGATCTGTTTTTGTACGTGATCCAGCTCGGCGCTATCCTCGCCGTGCTGACGGTCTTTTTTGACCGCCTTAACCCGTTTTCGAAAAAGAAAACGAAGGCGGAGAGAAAGAAAACGGTCTCGCTTTGGGGAAAGATCGCCGTCGCGTGTGTTCCCGCGGCCGCGGTCGGTCTTCTGCTCGACGGTTTCTCAGAGCGTTTCTTCTCTTGGCAGACCGTCGCCGCGGCGCTTTTCGTCTACGGCGTCGCGTTCTGTCTGACTGCAAAGCTGAATATGCGCGTGAAGACGGGATCTGCCGAAGAGATAAATATCCGCACCGCGCTCGCGATCGGCGCGTTCCAGACGCTTTCGATCGTGCCGGGGACTTCGCGTTCCGGGTCGACGATCCTCGGCGGGATGATCGCCGGCTGTTCCCGCGAGGCGGCGGCGGAGTTTTCTTTCTTTCTCGCGATTCCCGTGATGTTCGGCGTGAGCGCCCTCAAGATAGCAAAAAATATCCCGCTTCTGACGGGGGAGAATATTCTCGTCCTTCTCGTCGGAGCGGGCGTCGCGTATTTCGTTTCTCTTTTCACGGTGAAATTCCTCACCGGGTTCGTCAAAAAGCATTCGTTTTTCGTATTCGGCGTCTACCGTATCGCGCTCGCCGCGGCGGTTACCCTCTTTTTCCTGTTAAGAGGCTGAAGAAACCGATTTTTCAAAAAAGGCGAGAACGACGCCGAGAAAATCGGGATCGAGCTCGTTAGCGAGCTCCCGGTCGACCTCGCCGCCATTCCACGTATTTATGTATTCTGCCGCTTCCGGCGTCAGCCACGGAGTAGAGTGCTCGTTTCTCTCCTCTTCTTCGGGCATATAAAACTCGACGCCACAGCGTCCGATCTCGTCCTTGAAGCGGTAAAGAGAGACGGCGTAGGGTACGGTGTCGTCCGACGACCCGCCGACGATCAGAACGGGAGTATCGGAAGCCGCGACCGACTCGTGAGCTTTCGCGTCCGCGTCCGCGCCGAATGCGATGAGGTTGCCGAGAAGCATGAACGGATATTCGACGTCGGCGAGGAATCCGACGCGCGCCTTCGCGTGGTACGCCATCGTCTCCGACGGCGTATCGAACGCCGAGATCACGACCGCGCCGCGGATCTTTTCGTATCGGCCGAGCGCGCACGCCGCGGCGTACCCGCCCGCGCTGTGACCGAAGAGAACGACGGGCAGGGAATTCATCTTTTCGTCCGTTTTGAGGTAGTCGAGGAACGCGAACAGATCGACCTTAACCTGAGCGAGGCCGAACGTTCCGTTTCCCTCGCTTTCGCCGACTCCGGTCGCGTCGTACGTGACGACGGACCAGCCCGCGTCGCAGAACGCCTTAATATGGTTCAGATGAACGTCCGAGTTGTTCTTTATCCCGTTCACGAGAACGACGAGTCCCTTCGGGTCGTCCCGCGCGTAAAGATATCCGACGAGTTCGTTCCCGCGCGAGGTGAACGTGAATCTCTCGCGCGGATATTCCTTCGCGTCGGCGTCCGAGTAAACGAGGTTGAAGCCCGTCCCGCCGTCCGACCTGCCAAACATGAAAACGGGGACGAGCGCCGTCGCGAGGACCGACAGCACGACGAAAAGCGCGGCGGCGATCAGGAGGATCTTAACGATCCGCTTGACCGTCCCGCGTTTTTTCTTTTCGGTTTTCTTTACCGGTTCGTCCATTCGTCAGCCCTCCGTGGGCGGCGTCAGTCTATTGTTAAACCGTGGGGATGATTGACCGTGAAAATGATGACTCCGACAAGGAAGAGAATGTAAAGGACAGCGCATACGGTCAGGACAATGCTGAGAGGCACGCTGACCCGTGAAAAGATCTTGCCGACCTTGGTTTTGCCCGTCGCGGGACCGAACTCGCTCTCGTACGCCTTGACTTTGGAGCGGGCGATGAACGCAAAGATGATACCGACGAAGGAAAGCCAGAACGTGCAGGTGAAAGCAAGCGCAATGATACCGAACGTCAGGACCGATTTAGACGCTTCTCTTTCGCGGGGATCGACGGTTTTCGCATACGGGCCGACGGCAGGCGTCACCCGGTACGGATCCGGAGCCGAAGAAACGGACGCGACGGGCGCGCCGCAGTTCTGACAGAATGCCGATCCATCGGGGATATTCGCTCCGCAATTATTACAAAACATGGTGATTCCTCCTGATTATCGTCCGTAACGAACGATATCAATTCATATAAGAATTTAAATCATCTAAAAGGCCATTCATTATTCTTTGATAATACGAGAGGGCGACTGCCCTTGCGATTATCGTATAAATCGCGATGATCGTTACTACGATACTCAGCGGAATGCTTACGATATAGAATATTTTTCCGATCTGAGCTTTTCCCGTAGCGGGACCGAATTCGCTTTCATATGCTTTTACTTTTGAACGCGTTATGAAAGCGAAGATAAACCCGACGAATGAAAAGATTCCCGTACAGGAAAAAGCAAGCGCGATGATACCGAAAGTCAGTACCGATTTCGACGCCTCTCTCTCGCGGGGATCGACGGTCTTCGCGTACGGAGTCGCGGTGGGTGTAACGCGGTACGGATCAGACGGCGCCTCGTCGGGAGCTGCGGCGGCGCCGCAGCTCGGGCAGAACGCCGCATCATTGGGAAGATTCGCGCCGCATTTGTTGCAGAACATAAAGATACCTCCGTTTAGGGCAAGGGGCGTTATGCCGTGCATAACGCCCCTTTTGTTGTCTCTGAAAATCCGATCAATAGTTGATCTGGCTGGCGAGGTTGTTGAGAGCTGCGCCGGTAACTGCTGCGATGATCGCGTAAATAATGATCACGATCGTTGCGACGATGCCGAGGATGATACCTACTTTGCAGAGAATGAAGCCGACCTTGGAACCGCCGGTGAGTTCACCGCCCTGAGCTATGTACGCTTTACCCTTTTTTCTTCCGATAGCGCCGAGGATGATTCCTACGATCGAGGAGAAAACGAGGGAAAGAATGCCGAATACGAGAAGATTCGGCTGTGCCGAGGTCTGCTGAACGGGCTGCTGATAGTTGTTCTGATCCATGAGGTACCTCTTTCCGGGCTTTCGCCCTGATTTAATATATTTCCACGGGACGTCTCCCGTCGGAAACGATTCGGTTTTCCCGCGTCGGCGCGGGGTCGCTGCGGATCAATAGTAATAAGACGAATACGTATTGACTGTCGCCAGACCTGCTATGATGACGATCATATAGATCACGAAAAATACAGTGGCGATGATCGAAAGGATAAGACCTACTTTGCAGAGAATGAATCCGACCTTCGACGCGCCCGTGAGCTGTCCGCCCTGAGCGATGTACGCTTTGCCTTTGCCTCTTCCGATCGCTCCGAGGATGATGCCGACGACGACGGAGAAAACGAGCGACAGGATGCCGAACACGAGAAGATTCGGCTGCGGGCCGACGTTTGCCGTCGGCTGATAGACGGGCTGCTGATAGACGGGCTGCTGGTAAGCCGGCTGCTGATACTGGGGCTGCTGCGGCTGCGCAGTCTGTGCGACCGCTTCTCCGCAATTCGGGCAGAATGCCGACCCCTCGGGGATAGCGCTTCCGCACTTGCTGCAGAACTGATTACTCATATTATACCTCTTTTCCGGGCGTTTGCCCATATATTTTTATATTTTTTTTAATATTTCGACATTTTTACCGTTGTTCAGCGAGAAAACTCTCAACGGCGTCATCGTATTTCTCCGTATTGTTTATGCGGATACGCGAGTGCGCTCCGCTGTCGAACCATACGATTTTTTTCGGCGCCGTACATTTATTATACATTATTTCCGTCTTTTCGGGAAGAGAATACTGATCTTTTTTGCTGTGCAGAAACAGGATAGGCTTTTTGAGCCGTCCGATCCTCTTCAGCGGACCGTCGGTGACGACGTTCGCGCCGGAGATCGCCCATATATGGAACATCACGCCCTGCGTGATCGGGAATTCGCGCCTTTCGGGGCGGTCTTCCCTCATGTGATTTATGAACGACTCGTAGAAGTTGACGTACATCCCCTCCACGATCAGCGAGTCGACGTATTCGGGGCATTTCTTCGACACCGCGGTGAACAGAGACGTCGACGCGCCGATGCAGATGCCGAACAGCGTGATCTTTTCGATCCCGAACTTGTCGTGAAGCATCCGGCTCCACTCGATCACGTCGCGGTATTCGCGGTAGCCGAGCGAGGAGATCTTCCCGTCGGAGTTACCGTGCGCCCTGTTGTCGATCACGAGTACGGAACAGCCCGCCCGCCTCAGCGGTTCGGCAAAGAAATACGAGTAAAGAAGCGATTCCATACGTCCGGCGATGATGATCACGGCTCTTTTGCTTCCGAAATCGAAGAATTCGCCGGCGAGCTTCAGCCTGCCGCTCTTTACCGTGACCTCCGTCTTGCGGTCTCTGTACTTTTCCTCCCAGGCGAGGCCGATATCGAACATCCTTTTATACTCTTCGTCGTCGGGTATGCTGCACTCTCTGCCCCATTTTTCCTTTTTGTTTCTCACCAGCAGGACAGTGTAAATGATCGACGACATAACGAGAACGGGCAGGATGAAGAAAACGAGGATTGCGCCGAGAACGGCGAGCGTCAGGATCCAGTACCATTCCATAGGGTCCACCTCACATTAGGGTAACAGGGGCTATCCGAACCCGGTTTTGCGCGAACAGATAAAGTCGGCTGTCATTGCCCGATACTGCTGTTCGCACGAAGTTTGCACTGCCGTGCAAACTTCCGGAGTTTAACGGTTCCCCTGCTTCGTTATCACCCTCGCAGGTAGGAGTCG
>JAFWPR010000104.1 GCA_017545225.1 Clostridia bacterium | reverse complement strand
TTATTAGCTGAAGGGGTCCGAAGGACAGCTGCATACTCCTGCGGGCCCCTTAGGGGTACTCCGGGTACCCTGTGGGGCCCCCGAAAAAAATCCCGAAGCCGTCAAGACTTCGGGATCATGTTTTTATTCTTTTCTACCGTATCTTTTTTCTCAATTCTCGGGTGAAGACCAAAACCGCTCTTGCGGAATCCTCAAGGAGCAGCCGCGGGGCGCCGGGCGACGGCGCGGACGTTTCGTCGTCCGGGATATGGATGAATACGCCCGGGATTCCGAGGGACAGCAGATGATAGTAAACGCAGTTGCAGACGAACGTTCCCGCGTGATACGAAACGCGGCACGGGATCCCCGCGTCGCGTATGATCCGCGCAAACGGGGCGAGATCGAGATCCGTGAACAGAGCGTTAGGCGCGCCCGGAACGACGTTTTCTCCCGACGCGCGCTCGCCGTCGTTATCCGGGACGTCGGCGTCTTTGATATTCAGCGCGGCGAATTCGAGCGATATCGCGGATCTGCCGGACGCGAGTCCCGTGCAGACGACCGCGGCCGGCGAAAAATCCTTTACGGCGGCGCGCAGAAGCTCCGGGGCGCGCGAATACGAGGTCGGGAGCGTGAGCTTTTTTATCCCGTCTTCGGGGAGCGTTCCGAGCAGCTTCTCCGCGGGGTTATACTCTCTGCCTCCGAAAGGATCGAAAGCCGTGATCAGGATCGGTTTATTCATAGGGGCGTTCCCTATATCCCATCGACGTATCGGCACGCGGCGAGGGCTGCGACAGCGCCGTCCGAGATCGCCGTGGCGACCTGACGGATCGCCTTGCTCCGGCAGTCGCCGGCGACGAAGACGCCGGGCGTCTTCGTGAGGCACCGCTCGTCCGAATCGAAATAGCCGTAGTTGTTGAGATCGCAGAGATCGCGGTACGGCTCGTTTTCAGGTATGAGTCCGATGGCCACAAAGAGTCCGTCGCATTTTATCTCTTCGGTCTCCCCGGTCGCCTTATGCGTGACGCCGACGCCGCAGAGTTCGCCGTTTTCCGTAAGAAGACGGTCGATCGAAACGCTCACGTGCTTTTCCACGTTCGGCCGCGCGAAGAGGACTTCGCGAAGCTTCGGCTCGCCGGTGAAATCGGGAAGGTCCTGAAGCATAATGACCTTCGCGCATTTCTCGGACAGAAGGATCGCCTCCTGCAGCGCGGAGTTCCCTCCCCCGGCGACGCAGACAGTCTTTCCCGCGTAAAAATCTCCGTCGCAGACGGCGCAGAACGAGATCCCGTCTCCGACGAGTTCCTCCTCGCCGGGCAGACCGAGCATCCTGTGCTTTACCCCCGTCGCTATGACGACGGTCTTTCCTTCAAACTCGCCCGTCTCGGTGACGACGACCTTTTTTGCGCCTTCGTCGCGGACGCAGGTCACGGTGTCGATCTCGATCTCCGCGCCCTGTGCGAGGATCTGTTCGAGCGTTTTGTCGGCGAATTCGTTGCCGCTTATTGACAGCGATCCCGGATAGTTCTCCACCTTCGGCGAGTGGGTGATCTGTCCGCCGAATGTGCCGCGCTCGATCACGAGCGCCGTTTTTCCGTTCCTGACGGCGTAGAGAGCCGCGGTCATCCCCGCGGGGCCTCCTCCTACTACTATTACGTCGTACATATCTATCTCCTTTTTTAAATGATGTGTTCCGCCGACGCGAAACGTGATGCGCCCTTCGGGCATGATGCACGGCTTCGCCGTATGATGCGCGCTTCGCGCATAGGCGGAACACGTCGCATCATTTGTGGCCCGTCGGGTCACAGCATCATTTTTGCCGCAAGGCAAATACATCATTTGCCCGTGCCCGGGGTCCCCGTGAAACGAGCTTGCAGAGGCTCGCGGGGATCGGGCGTCAGGGCAAAAATAATTATCAAATACCGACTGAATCAAGAAGAGTTTTCTTTCTCAGTCGGTATTTTGGTATCTTTTTTTGAGTCGCCTGCTTATCGGCTCATGATCCAGCCTTTGATGTCGGATACGCCTCTGTATTTATCAAAGCTGTCGCCACAAGGAACGATGAGCGTCGGGGCCTGCTTCACGCCGTACTTCGCCACGAGTTCGGGCTCTTCGTCCGCGTTCTTCGCCTCGTACGTGATACCCGCTTTATCGAGCAGAGCCGCCGCCGCTTTGCAGTTCGGGCAGGTGGGCGTCTTGAAGAGGATCACTCCGCTCTCGCATTCGGCAGAGGCCGCGCATTCAGCTTTTGCGGCGGGAGCCGGCGCTTCGTCGACGGGCGCCGGGTTAGGTCCTTTGTGCGTCAGGACGGAGCGGCCGATATCATAGACCTTGCGGTCGCGGAATTCCTGCGCCTTGCCGACGTTCCAGTTCTGGACCGGACGGTAGTAGCCGGTGATGCGGGAGTAGACCTCGGTCTTCTCGCCGCAGATCGGGCAGACGGTCTGCTCGCCGGTGAGATAACCGTGATCGCGGCAGACGGAATATGTCGGCGACATCGTGTAATACGGGAGTTTGTAGTTTTCCGCGATCTTGCGGACGAGGTTCGCCGCCGCTTTCCAGTCGGGGAGCTTCTCGCCGAGGAAGGCGTGGAAGACGGTACCCGAGGTGTAGAGCGTCTGCAGATCGTCCTGGATGTCGAGCGCGGAGAACACGTCGTCGGTATATCCGACGGGCAGGTGCGAGGAGTTGGTGTAGTAAGGCGTGCCGTTCATGTTCGCGGTAATGATGTCCGGGAAATCCTCTTTGTCGTGCTTTGCGAAACGGTACGTGGTGGATTCCGCCGGGGTCGCCTCGAGGTTATAAAGGTCGCCGTATTTCTCCTGATAGTCGGAGAGGCGCTCTCTCATATGGTTGAGAACGTCGCGCGTGAATCTCTGCGCTCTCTTGTCGGTGAGATCGACGCGGAGCCAATTCGCGTTGAGGCACGCCTCGTTCATACCGATCAGACCGATCGTCGAGAAGTGGTTCTCGAACGTGCCGAGATAACGCTTGGTATACGGATAGAGTCCCTGATCGAGAAGCGTCGTGATGACGGTCCTCTTCGTCTTGAGGGAACGCGCCGAAATATCCATGAGGGCGTCGAGACGGCGGTAGAAGTCCGCCTCGTCGGACGCGAGGTACGCGATACGCGGAATGTTGATAGTGACGACGCCGATAGAACCGGTGCTCTCGCCCGATCCGAAGAATCCGCCTGATTTCTTGCGGAGTTCGCGGAGGTCGAGGCGCAGACGGCAGCACATCGAGCGGACGTCGGACGGTTCCATGTCGGAGTTTATGTAGTTCGAGAAATAAGGGGTACCGTATTTAGCGGTCATCTCGAAGAGGAGTTTGTTGTTCTCGGTCTCTCCCCAGTTAAAGTCCCTGGTGATGGAGTAGGTCGGGATCGGGTACTGGAAGCCGCG
>JAFWPR010000011.1 GCA_017545225.1 Clostridia bacterium | reverse complement strand
TTCCGTAATTGAAGTATCTCTTTCTCGTATTCTTGTATGTGTCGGTAATTTCTTGGCATAAAAAAACCTCCTATGATACTTTTTGATTGTATCATAGGAGGCCTCTTTTTTTCAATGTCCGTTTTTACTGGACCTGTTCACTCGCGGACCGTCCCCTGCTTTTTTTACAACGTATAATACTTGATTTTGAAGGTCGTGCCGTTCGGACCGGAATCGACGCCGACGGTTCCGTTTTCTTCTTCAATGATCGACTTTGAGAGCGCAAGACCGATCCCGATGCTGTCGGGCGAGGTTTTTTCGCCCTTATAAAACCGCTCGAATATATGGGGAAGATCCCGCTCGGAGATCCCCTCGCCGGCGTCCCTTATTTCTATCTCGGTATATACCGTATTTCGGCTGCAGCGAATGACGATCTTCCCGCCGCTGTACGAGTGCTCTACGCTGTTTTTCAGGATATTCGTAATTGCCTCCGCCTGCCATTTGCGATCGCATACTATCCGGATATCGCTTTCGCATTCGACCGACAGTGTGACGTTTCTCAGATCGCACAGCGCGGACACGTTTTGTACGGCGTCGTCTATCAGAGCGTGGAGGTCGGTTTCCTCTTTGATAAAACGGATCGTATTCGAATCGAACCGCGAGAGCTTCAATATTGCCTGAACAAAGAAATTGATATTGACGGTCTCTCTCTTTACGCTGTGGATAAAATCCTCACGAACGGCGGGGTCCATATCGGGATCGTCGATGATGTTGTCGAGCATGACCAGAATGCTTGTCAGAGGCGTTTTCAACTGATGTGAAATGTCCTCAAGCGATTTTTTCAGATTCAGCTTGTCGGCGTTTGAATTGTCAGCCGCCTCCCGAAGCGTAACGGTGGTCTTGTAAATCTCGTTTTTCAGGATCGAAAGCTCGTCCTCGGAGATCGAATCGATATTGAGTTCAAAGTTCCGCTTGTTGATCTGCTCTACGGTCCTTGTAATATCGGCGATGTCTTTCGATCTGTTCCGGTCATACTTTAAGAACACAAACAAAAGCAAGGCGATACCGCAGATAAGAAGTACCGTGTTGACAGTAAGAAACAAACGGTGCGCGACCGCGTTCTCCGCGACGACCGAGTCGCCTTTTATATCGATGCCGTATTTGTCAAGAAGGGACGTATCGGGAGCTTTATCACCGTTCAGGATCTCGATGAGTTCGTTTTCGGTAACGTCGGGATATTTCTCTTTTACCGCGGTGGCAACGGCGTTCAGTTTTTGATTGAAATTATCCGTGTAGGTGCGGTATTCGACGATATTCAACACCGAAAAGAGGATCAGAACGCACGCGGCGGCGATCGATGATATGACAAGGTATTTTTTCAGGTTCGTTTTATTTCTCATCGATCCTGTACCCCATCCCCTTGACGGTAATGATGATATCCGAGCCGATCTTCTCGCGGATACGGTTGAGATACACCGTCACCGTGTGATCGTCCACGTCATTTCCCGTCCATTCCCATATTTTGTCAAGCAGCGTGTTGCGGGCGACGACCTTGTTGAGGTTTGAGAACAAAAGATTTACGATCCTGAGCTCAAGCGGCGACAGCTCTATCCGGTTTTCCCCGTTTTTGAGAACGAGTTTGTCGGTATCGAAGACGACGTCGCCTACTGTGATCACACGTTTTTTCGTCCGCAGCAGGATCTTATTCACTCTCGCCGTCAGTTCCTTTGTGCTGAACGGCTTGGTTACATAATCCTCCGCGCCGATATCAAGTCCTCTGACAATATCGTCTTCGTCATCGCGGGCGGTGAGGAATATCGTCGGGATCCCGCGCGGTTTGATCCCGTTTTTGTACAGATCAAAGCCGTTGCCGTCGGGCAGGGCGATATCGAGGATTATAAGATCCGTGTCCGAATTTTGCGACAGATACTCTTCGGTCTCTCTGACGGTCGCGCTGTATGCGAATTCGTAACTGCTCTTTTCAAAAGAATAGGCGAGTCCTTTGGCGATAGATTCGTTATCCTCCACCAACAAAATCTTCAAGGCGATCACCCCCTGTAACCCATAATAGCACAGAATAAGGGGGAATTCACCCCCTTATTCGTTAAATATTTTCGTTTCGGATGGTTTCTATGACGTTTTGCTTCTTGATCTTGCCCATCGAATACGCCATGATCAGCGAGATCAGAACGAACACGGCCGCGATCGCAATAAGAATTGCAGACACGGGAAGCTCGAACGGATAACCTGATTCCTCCGTCAGGAAATGGTAAATGAGATATGAAAGAAGTATCCCTATCGGCACTCCGAAAATGAGCGCGCGGGTACCCATAAACAGGCTTTCAAGCCGTACCATGCGATTGAACTCTCTGTTCGTCATTCCGACGGAACGAAGCATGGCAAATTCCGGTTTGCGAAGCTCCATATTCGTTGTAATGGTGTTAAAAATATTGGTTATGCCAATCAACGAGATTACGATGATAAATCCGTAGAGGAAAATGCCGACAAGCGTGAACAGGTTGTTCATTTCTCGGAAATGCTCATCGCTGTTGCTCAGATTAAAGGATATACCCTGTAAATGCGATTCGATCTCATCTTGCAGTTTGTCGGAATCGTCCGTTCTGTAAAGCAGGTTCATTAACGTATGATTAACGGAAAACTGATCGAAAAGTTTGTCGCTCACGATCAGATCGACTCCCCAGTATTCAAGACCGAACGGTTTTTCCTCGCTTATCGCGGCGACCTCTATCGGGACCGTTTTTCCGGTCTTATCATCGCCGTCTTTTGAAAAGCCGGTTATAACGTCTCCTTTTTCAAAGGAATACATGCGCAGATACTTCAGCTCTCCGTCGCCGCCCTCGCTGAGATCACGCACCGTGAAGTAATCGCACAAGATCCCTTTGCCTTCCGTCTTTGCGGGATCAAGTCCCAGCGAAGCGCAGTACTTTGCAAACTGTTCGTCGCCCACCGACGCGATGGCGATATAGTCGGTGTCTTCTTCGTTCAGAGTCATGTTGATGCAATTTGCATACTTTTCGCTTATGTGCCGACCGCTGATCTCGATATCGGCTACCCGGACGACGCTGCAGTCTTGTACGTGATCGAAGCTTGCCGTGTCGAGCAGCTTTTGATACTCTTCCGAATCGGCATATGTCGCGGATACGCTGATATTATAATCTGTACGCTCAATCTCGCGATCCACCTCGTCAAACGCCATACTCATAAACGCTGAAAGCGAAATAAAAACAACGACCGATACGACGATAGATATAACGGTTGTACGGTATTTACTCTTGTTGCGTTTCAGGTTTTTATAGGAGATCTCACCACCCATTCCGAATAGCCTTTTTATGATTTTCGGAGAAGAAAGTTTTTTGGACTTCACTTTGATGTCAGCACTGTTTCTGACCGAATCGAGCGGAGTGACCTTTGAAGCCTTGACCGCGCTGCGGAAAGCGGAGAAATATATAGTAACGATGCCTAGCCAAACAGCAGAGGCTACAGCCCACCACGAAAATTCAAACGACAGAGAAAAGCCGGAGCCAAACATATCCGCAACAAGCAAATTGCTGATGATAATCAGGATATATGAGGCAAGAAATCCAAGCAAGATTCCGAGAGGAATACCAAATGCACCGAGCATACTTGCCTCAAAAAACACGTTTTTCCTTATTTGTTTCTTTGTCGCGCCGATACTTCGGAGCATACCGTACTGACGGATCTTTTCCGTAATGGATATATCAAAACTGTTTTTGATACAGAACACGCTCGTTGCAACGATGATGACGATAACGACCGCGACCGCGTAAGCCAGCGTACCGACCGCGCTTATCCCCAGCGGATCGGTTTCAAGCGTGATAAGATGGGAATTAAAGTCAAAGTCGTACTTCGCCTTGCCGACTTCATCGCTGAGGCGTAATAATTCCTCGTCGGTCAATGTTTCACCTCTGTAAGCTCTTATAAATAACGTTTCATCGATACCGAGCATATTCGCGGTGAATTTGTATACATTCTTGACTCCGCTTTTCGTAAAGCGAATATAAACGTCCGCGTCGCCCTTCAGATCCGATTCGTCGGTATACGTGATGACCGTATACCCGGGAGCGGAGTAGGGTTCGACGTAATTCGACGGTCGTTCGATAATACCTGCGACCGTATACGTTTTCGGTACGGTGTCACGGATGAATTCCGACGGGGAGCCGTCCTCGTCCGCCCACAGAAACGAGTTTTGCTGATTCAGTTCAACTCCCTCCGCCGTCACCCGTTTGCCGACGTCAAATGTCACTTCATCTCCGACGGCGAGCGTCACTCTGCCGTTGGTTTTCAGATGGGTGGGGATCAATATTTCCGTATCATTCTCGGGAAGTCTGCCATCAACGAGTTTGACGGAAAGGTTTTCAAGCGAGCCCTTTGTAAAACCTTTTAGGCAAATGTACGGTTTATCTTCGTTTTTTGATTCAACGCTCGCGTAGCCGAGAGTTTCCGTCAGGTTGACCGTATCGATCCCCCGATTGTTTTCCAGCGTTTTGACGTCCGAGAGCGGCACGCCGTAAAATATGGCGTGAAACGTGCCCTTTTCGTTCGTCTCATAATTGATAAGAGACTGCAGTCCGCTCGTGTATAGCGACGCCACCGCCGTAATAAGCGCGACCGACAGCATGATGCCGACGATGGTGACGATCGTTCTCTTTTTATTCAGCTTCAGATTCCGGACGGTAAGCTTGTTCAAGAGGTTCATATCGATACCTCCCGGGCGATCCTTCCGTCTTCGATCTTGATGATCCGGTCGGCTATCCTGGCGATTTCGGGGTTGTGCGTGATCATAATGATGGTTTGCCCCAGCTCTTTGTTCGATTTCTTCAGAAGCGCGACGATCTCATCGCTCGACTTGGAATCGAGATTGCCTGTCGGCTCGTCGGCGAGGATCAGCGTGGGGTTTGTGATCAGCGCTCTGCCGATACTCGTTCTCTGCTGCTGCCCGCCGGAAAGCTCGTTCGGCAGGTGAGTCCTGCGGTTGTCGAGCCCGAGCATTTTAAGAAGATTATCAAGCGTTTCCTTATCGACCGTTCTGTTGTCGAGCGACAGAGGCAGCATGATGTTTTCTTCAACGTTCAGTATGGGGATCAGATTATAAAACTGATAGATCAGTCCGACCTGCCTGCGGCGGAAGATGGCGAGCTTGTCGTCGTCAAGACTGTAAATGTCCTTTCCGTCAATAAACACCTTTCCCTCCGTCGGTCTGTCAACGCCTCCGATAAGGTGCAGCAGCGTGGATTTTCCGCTCCCGGATTCGCCTACGATAGCGATGAACTCGCCTTTCTCGACCGAGAATGAAACGCGATCGAGCGCCGTGACCTGCGCCGCGTCCTTGCCGTATATCTTCGTCAGATCCTCAACTCTTAAAATTTCCATTTTACAAAGCTCCTTTCGTTTTACAAAGCCATTATAGAAAGTCAAAGTTACGATCGGGTTACAAACGCAAATATTTTTTCGGCGATTTTTGAAAAACGGCAAAAAAGGACTGAAAAAACAACTGTCATCCTGAACGAAGCGAAGGATCTGCTTAAATCAACGCGATTTTCGCAGATCCTTCGTCGTTTTACTCCTCAGGATGACATTTTCATGGTTTTCGGTTTATTTCCGTATGTTATCTTACGTCGTGCATCAGATCTCCGTACGTCGGATAGCACCAGAACTCGCGGCCGACGATCTTTTCGATCCCGTCGGCGGCGACGCGCGCTCTGTGCATATCGGAGAGGACGCGGTCGCGGCAGAGTTCCGCGGCTTCGATCGCGTTTTCCGTCCTGCGCAGCGCGGCGGTCGATTCCTCAAGTATGTTCGAGCACTCGTATAGCTCGTCGGTGAGATCCGCGAGGCGGTCGAGCAGCTTTTCCTCCATGCAGATCGAGAGGCGCGGGCTGATCGCCTTCTTCGCGGCGGCCCCGTCGGAGAGGACTTTAGAGTACTTCACCGCGGAGGGGAGTATGTCGTGGTTTATCATATCGACCATCGTGTTCGCCTCGATGGCAACTTTTTTCGCGTAGTTGTCGAGCATGATCTCGCATCTGCTCTCCGCTTCCGCCTCGGAGTACACTCCGGTCCGGCGGAACAGCTCGATATTCTTCGAGTCGAGCATGCGGACGACGGCGTCGGCGGTCGTCGGCAGGTTGAGAAGGCCTCGCTTTCCGGCCTCTTCAATCCATTCCTCTCCGTATCCGTCGCCGTTGAATATGATGCGGAAATGCTTTCCGAGCCGCTCCCTCAGGACTTCCGAAACGGTCTCGAACGAGCAGTCTTTGCCCTCGAGTTCGTCGGCGATCGAGCACAGCTCGTCCGCGACGGCGGCGTTGAGCGCGATGTTTGCGCCCGCGATCGAGTCGGACGAGCCGACCATGCGGAATTCGAATTTATTTCCCGTGAACGCGAACGGGGACGTTCTGTTCCTGTCCGTGTTGTCCTTCGGTATCTTCGGGAGGACGTGGACTCCGGTCCCGAGAACGTCCGCGGCGCGCGGGGTGTATCTCTCGCCGTCGACGACTGCGCGCAGCAGCCCCGTCAGCTCGTCGCCGAGGAAGACGGAGACTATAGCCGGAGGCGCTTCGGATTTCCCGAGGCGGTGATCGTTGCCCGCCGACGCGACGGAAGCGCGCAGCAGGTCCTGATATTCGTCGACCGCGCAGACGACGGCGGAGAGGAAGACGAGGAACTGCACGTTTTCCTGCGGCGTGTCGCCGGGGTCGAGGAGATTCTTGCCCGTGTCGGTCGAGAGGGACCAGTTGTTGTGCTTGCCCGAGCCGTTGACGCCCTCGAAGGGCTTCTCGTGGAGCAGGCAGACCATGCCGTGACGCGCGGCGACCTTTTTCATGATCTCCATCATGAGCTGGTTCTGGTCGCACGCGATGTTCGCGCGGCAGAAGACGGGGGCGATCTCGTGCTGAGCGGGAGCGACCTCGTTATGTTCCGTTTTCGCGTAGATCCCGAGAGCCCACAGTTCGGCGTTGAGATCGTCCATGAAGGCGCTGACCGCCGGCTTGAACGCGCCGAAATAATGGTCGTCGAGCTGCTGATCCTTGGGAGCCGGAGCGCCGAAGAGCGTTCTGCCCGTATAGATCAGATCGCGCCGTTTGTCGAAATCCTCTTTTCTGATGAGGAAAAACTCCTGTTCCGCGCCGACGGTGACGTTTACTTTCGCCGTTGTTTCGTCGCCGAGCGCGCGCAGGACGCGGATCGCCTGCTTGTTTATGACTTCCATCGAGCGGAGCAGAGGCGTTTTTTTGTCGAGCGCCTCGCCGCCGTATGAACAGAAAGCGGTGGGGATGCACAGAACGCGGTCCTTTACGAAGGCGTAGGACGTCGGGTCCCACGCGGTGTATCCCCTCGCCTCGAACGTGGCGCGAAGACCGCCGGACGGGAAAGAGGAAGCGTCGGGTTCCCCGCGGAAGAGTTCTTTCCCGGAGAACTCCGTTATCGGAGTTCCGTCGGGCGCGGGGGAGAGGAACGCGTCGTGCTTTTCGGCGGTGACACCCGAAAGAGGCTGGAACCAGTGGGTGAAATGAGTCGCGCCGAGTTCGAGCGCCCACTCCTTCATCGCGCGGGCTACCTCGCTCGCCACGGACGGATCGAGCCGTCTGCCGCCGTCCATCGTCTTCTTGATCGCGGTGTAAACCGCCTCGGGAAGACGCTCTTTCATCACTTCGTCGCCGAAGACCGCTCTCCCGAACGATCTTCTGATATCGTCACACATAGCGCACCGCCTCCGGGGCGTCCGAATGGAAGCCCCTTCTTTTGAATATACATAATTATAAACGTTGGTAAAGACTTTGTCAATCGCGATCCCGCTGCGGAAAAAACTGCACTTGACAATCGCCGCCGCACGGGATAAAATAAGGGCAGAAGAATAAAAGCCGCCTGAGCGCGGCGGATCGGAGAAAAATATGGATAACAACGAATACGATCCCGAGATCCTGATCCTCACCGACGAGGACGGAAAGGAACTCACTTTCGAACTTCTTCATTCCATCGAAAAGGACGGCGTCGAATACAAGGCGCTCGTTCCCGTCGACGAGGACGGCAACGAGACCGGCGACGAGTACATCATCCTGAAGTGCGTCGTGGACGAGACCGGAGAGACGGTGCTCGAGACGATCGAGGACGACGATGAGTTCGACCGCATAGCGGATATATTCGACGACGAGCTGTCCGACGTTTTCTACGACGAAGACTGACGGGCGGCGGTCCCATGGCGTGATTGCCCTGCGTTGTTCGTTTTCAGCTGAGCGATAAAAACCCACAAAGAGTAAAAGGGAGCCCGGGCTCCGTCCGCAGGTATGCAGACCTCCCCGGGACTGCCGCATCAGGCGCAGACCGAAAAAGCACGGGTCATTTCCTGACCGGGCAAAGCGAAAATCCACGGTTTTCGTTTTAAGGTAAAAATCCTCCGGATTTTTCCATTCGATGTGCTTTTTCTACCGCCGTTTTTGCCCCTCGACGTATGGAAATACGCCTCACGGGACAAAAACGACGCTTCTGCACCCGATTCGACAGCCCCGGGACGTTGGGAGCACAAAACGGACGGGAGGGCGCCATCCTTGCGCGAGCAGGGTTTCTTCTTCGCTCGCGGACGGCATCGCGGGGTTTTGATTTGTTTTCCTGATGAAAACAAATCAATACCGGCCCGCAGGGACCGGTATATAATTCCGCGCCTGCGCGGAATATCATTCGGCGTGAGCCGTATATCACGTCGCGAAGCGATATATCATTTCACTATCCGCCGCGCGGCCGTCGGCTGCGGTCGACCCCCCGCGCCGTCAATGTTGTACAAAAAACGGCGGCGTAATTATGCAAAATGAGAGAAAAAACGCGCCGCCGGAAAAGTTCTGTTGAAAAATCGCGCGATATGTGATAAAATAACGGGTACGGCAATAATGCGCGGAAGGGCCGCTTCGGCAGATCCCGCGCCGTAAAACTCAGTATATCTATCCGAAAGATCGGATCCGGGGAGAAAAACATGAAAAAAATCATCTCGCTGCTTTTAGCCGCCCTGATGCTCGCGGCTGTCCTTTCGGGGTGTACCACGCTCAAGAAGCTTGAGGACGGCACCTACGACAGGGGTGCTGTGATCGAAATGTACCTCTCTGAGGAGGTTTATAATTTCGACCCGCAGATCGCCGTGACCGACGAGAACATGCTCAAGGTCACATCGCTCCTTTTCGAGGGGCTGACCAGACTTGACTCGAACGGCAAGTGGACGAAGGCGCTGATGAAGGATTACGAGGTCAGGCCGAACGACAGAGACGGCTACTCCGTCCTCATAACCCTCAACAAGACGAAATGGACGGACGCGAGGACGGTCCAGGCGATCGACTTCGTCAACTCGTGGAAGAGGATACTCGATCCCAACAATTCCTGCGAGGCGGCGTCCCTCCTTTACGACCTCAAAAACGCGCGCGAGATTAAAAGAAGCGACGCGGGCGTCACAGTCGACGACCTCGGCGTATCCGCGGTCGACACGTACACTCTCAAGGTAACGTTCAGAAACTCCGACGTCGATCTCGACCGCTTCTTCCGAAACTGCGCGTCGATCGCGCTCGTCCCGCTCCGCGAGGATATCATCGCGAGATACGGCGACAAGTGGGCGATGAAGACGACGTCCATCTGCACGAACGGTCCGTTCGCGCTCCGCGAGATGGAGAACGGACACGTCGTCCGTCTCGAGAGATCCGGTTACTATTACCGCGATCCCGAAAAAGACAAGTACTACGACAAATACGTCATTCCGTACAAACTCATAACCGATTACGGGATCGGCGACGCGGAGAAACAGGTCGCTGCGTTTGAAAAAGAGCAATCGGACGACGAGGGAAGCAAACTCTTCTACCTCGGAAGTATCGCGCTCTCGAAGCGCGCGGAATACAAAAACCGCGCGACCGTCGTCGACATGCCCGTGACCCAGTCGTATTTCTTTAACACGAATAATCCTATCTTCTCCAAAGCCGAGGTGCGCCGCGCTCTGTCGCTCGCCATCGACAGGGAGAAGATCGTCGAGATCCTCACGTTTGCGAAACCCGCTGTGGGTTACGTCCCGTACGGCGCGGTCAACGACACGGCGAACAGTTCGTTCAGGGGCGCGGGAGAAGATCTCATTGCGACCGGCGCGAACGTTGAAGAGGCGAAATCCCTTCTCAGTAAGGCGGGAGTCAGAGGCGGGTCCTTCTCGATCACCGTCAGAGCGAACAGCGAGGCTGATATCGCGGTCGCCGAGTACGTCGCGGAAGTCTGGAGCTCCCTCGGATTCACCGTCAGGATCGACAAGGCGGGAACGGAAAAACTCGATATTACGGACGGAGATACGGTAACGACTTACTATATCGACACTTTCCAGGAGAAATACAATCAGCTGCTGTCCAAGGATGAAGGCGAGTCCGACGAAGAAGAGGCGGTCGCCGTCGACGTAATCGCCGTCGACGTTGCGATGCCGTCCGTCGACGCGTTCAGCATCCTGTCCCAGTTCTCGACCGAGTTCTCGGGCAACGGAGTCAACATGCAGTCCGGAAATTACGAGCTCTACGGTCACGTTACAGGTTACTCGAGCGACGCGTACGACGAACTGATCGACAAAGCTTACGAGGAAACGAACGCCGCCGAGAGAGCGAAACTGCTCCACGAGGCGGAAAAACTGCTCCTCGAGGATATGCCGGTCTGCCCGCTCGTATTCATGCAGAACGCTTACGTCGCGAACGGCGTCCTCTCGGGATTCAAAACCGACCGCTACGGTCTTGTCGATTTCAGAAAAGTCAAGATGAAAGATTATATGAAATACAAGCCGGCGGAAGATGAGGAGTAATATAATCCCCTAAAACCGAATCGACGAAACGGCGCAGAACCACCGGGATCACCGGCGGTCCTGCGCCTCTCATTCTCTTTTTTATCAAATCCAAATCTCACCCCCTCACCCCGAGGGGCAGGAAGACGAAAAGGAAGCGTGTCATGAGCATGAAGCTTCAAAACCCGGAAGAGATTAAGGTATTCATCCTGTACCTTATGGAGAGGATAGGGTATCCTCTCAGTTATACGGATATCGGTTCGATCGTCATACGCGACGGCGTGACCGACTATTTCGCTTTTTTTGAGCAGTTCGACGAGCTATTGAGGGCAGGTCACGTCGCTGAAGTCGACGAGAACGGCGAGCCGGTCCCGGGACTGCCGCGCGACGACGAGGAGGCCGCCGATCCCGCGAAGATGTACGTCATAACGAAATCGGGCAAACTTATCGCGGACGGACTGTCGGAAAACGTGCTGATGGCGGCGGTCAGAGAGAAGAGCTATCTTTCCGCGATGCGCCATCTCTCGCTCGAGAAACGCGGCGCCGTCGTTGACCAGTCGTTCGAGAGGGACGGGACCGGGTACGTTTTTCATTGCTCGGTCAAGGACAAAGACGGCCCGGCGCTCGACGTGTCGGTCAGGGTGGACACCGTGTACCAGCTGAACCGGATGCGCCTCAACTTCGATGAGAATCCGGACGTCGTTCTGCGAGGTATTCACGCCATACTCACCGGAAACGTCAATTATTTGTTTGAAAATTAGGGAAATCGATCCGAAACCTGTCGAATAATCTGTAAATTGCACAAATGAGTGTGAATATAAGGCGTAAAAACCCCTGATTTTTTTAAAAAAGTGTTGACAAGGGTTTGAAATTGTGTTATATTTCTTAATACCTCATATGTCGGTACGTCAGTGATATTATGAAGAAATCTGATAAAAAAAGCGACCCCGAGGCCCTTATCCGAGCCGCGAAAGCGGGGGACGGCGAGGCGTTCGAAGCGCTCTCGCGTATGTACGGAGGGATGATCGGCGCCGCCGTTTCGTCGTTCGGCTCGTCCATCGCGTCGGCGGACCCGGAAGCGGGAGCCGCTTTTTCCGAAGAGGACTTGAGACAGGAGGCGGGGATCGCTTTTCTCCGCGCCGTCCGTACGTATGACCCCGATTCTAAACCAGGCGTGACGTTCGGTCTTTACGCAAAGATCTGCGTGAAAAACGCTATGATCTCCCTTTTCAGAAAGCGCCGCACTCAGAGCAAACGGCTCAGGAACGCCGGCGGAAGAAGGGGGATCGCGGAAGCGACGGAGCGGGGTGCGGAGAGCGACGTCGATATCGCGAAGTTTCTGGAGCAGACGGCAGATATTCTAACGCCCCTTGAAGCGAAGGTCTTCGACGCCCACCTGAAAGGCTTACGGCCCGCCGGGACGGCGCAGACGCTCGGCGTATCGGAGAAGACCGTTTACAACGCGCTTTACCGCGCGAAGGCGAAGGTCAGAGGTCTTTCGGAGAGGTAGACCGTCTGCGGGCGAAAGTCCGCGGGCTGTATATATTTCATGCCCGTATAGCTTAACTCAGAGCGTTGTTTACAAAGGTGACGGTCGGAATCCGTCGAGGGCAAAAAAAATACCATATTTTTAAAGCGAGGTAAGGAAATGTACGAGGACAAGACCCTGAAGTGCAAGGAATGCGGACAGGATTTCGTATTCACTGCAGGTGAGCAGGAATTCTACGCTGAGAAAGGCTTCCAGAACGAGCCTCAGCGCTGCAAGGCGTGCCGTGACGCGAGAAAGAACGCGGCCCGTGAGCAGAGAGAGATGTTCACTACCGTATGCGCCAACTGCGGCGGCGAAGCGAAGGTTCCCTTCCAGCCGACCAGCGACAGACCCGTATACTGCAGCGAGTGCTTTGCCGCTATGAAGCAGCAGGCAGCAGAGTAATTCAGGGTACTGGTTTTGCTCTATTAAATCAGTTTAATTCAGCAAAAAGAAAAAAGATCAGCCGTCTTTCGGGACGGCTGATTTTTTTATTCGAAGGATCGTCGTGCGGCGGCTTCACCCGCCGCGGCGCCCGTGGAAAACGCGATCTGCAGGTTGAATCCGCCCGTGTACGCGTCGGCGTCGACGACTTCACCGGCGAAGAACAGCCCGGGCGACTCGCGCGCCTCCATCGTCTTCGGATCGAGCGCGCGCAGGTCGACGCCTCCGGCGGTGACGATCGCCTCGTCGATCGGACGGAAACGGGTCGGGGTCAGCCGGAACGCTTTGTACGCGGACAGAAGAGCGAGGCGCGTGGCGCGGTCGACTTCTCCCGCCCGACGGCGCGGGTCGGCGCCCGACAGCTTTATTATGTACGGGATCAGCGCCGCGGGGGCCGTCCCGCGCAGCGCGTTTATCAGGTCTTTTGCGGACGACTCCGACAACACGGAGCGGAGCCGCTCGTCGAATTCTTCCCGTGCAACTGCGGGTTTCAGATCGACTTCCATCTCGTATTCGGGCGCGGGGTGATCTCTCATCGAGGCCGTGGCGGACAGAACGATCGGGCCGGTCACTCCGAAGTGGGCGAAGAGCATCTCGCCGGTGCGGGAGAAGACCTCGCAGCCCGACGGCGATCGCACGGTGAGCGCAACGTTTTTCAGCGTAAGTCCCGAAAGGGCGGAAAAGTCCTCCGCCGTTTCTATCGGGACGAGCGACGGGAAGGGGTCGACGACCGGAAGACCCGCAGCGCGCGCGAATTCGTATCCGTCGCCTGTGGAACCGGTGAGCGGGTAGCTTATCCCGCCGGTCGCTACTACGACGGAGCGGAAGCGCTCCGCGGCGCGGTGCGTTTTGACTTCATATCCGCCGTCCGTCTTCAGGACGGACAGGACGGGACAGGATGTGCGGAGCCGGACTCCGGACGAGATCAGTTTTGCGCGCAGCGCGTCGACCACGTCGTACGCGCGGTCGGATGCGGGGAATACGCGGTTGCCGCGTTCCGTCTTGAGTGGGACGCCCGCGTCCTCGAAAAAGTCCATGATGCGGCGAGGCGGGAATCGGAAAACTGAGCTGTAGAGGAACTTGCCTCCGCGGATCGCGTGAGAGATCACCTCTGCAGGGGCGCAGTCGTTCGTGACGTTGCAGCGGCCTTTTCCCGTTATGGCGAGCTTTCTTCCGACCTTCTCGTTTTTCTCGAAAAGAGTGACGGCGGCGCCCGCTTCGGCCGCCTTCAGCGCGGCGAACATCCCCGCGGGACCCGCGCCGATAACGGCGACGCCTTTCGTTTCCATCTTCTCACCTCCGTTCCGAGCACATTTTACCATAGAACGAAGGCGTTTTCAAGACAGATAGTCCTTCATCTTTTCCGCCCCGTTAAGTTCGAAACCGATGACCTCGCGGCAGAGGGACGAAACGTCGGGGTGACATCCCTCCCGCGAGCACTTTTCGAGTTTTTCGCCCAGACGCCGCGCGTCGCGGTTCTCCCCACGCGCGATCATTCCCGCGATCTCCGATCTGCCTGTTCCCGGGAAGGAACCGACGGCGATCGCGCCTCTCGAGATCAGGCGGGAAGCAAAAGACGGTTCCCGCGGGGCGAGCGACCGTTCTCTCATCATTTTTTCGGTCTTTTTAGCATATTCGGAATAGCGTTCGATCTGCGAGGTCACCTCCGTGAGCATGAATCTGTCGGTGATCTTCGGGGTGACGGTACAGAGGTTGTCGGCGCCGGATCGTACCGATTTGTATATATCCGAAAGCAGCTCCGCGTCGGAGCGCGGGTTTGAGTTCATTCTCATCATCTCCGCATTTTGGTTCACGTTTATAATATCGGCTCGGACGAGCTGAAATATTACTTCGGCAACCTTGACAATTATTCGTCTATATGGTATTATTATCGTTGCTTTTTACGGAGAGGTATCGAAGCGGTCATAACGAGGCGGTCTTGAAAACCGTTTGGGGGCAACCCCACATGGGTTCGAATCCCATCCTCTCCGAAGCAAAGCGGCGGATGAGTGATCATCCGCCGCTTTGCTTCGGAGAGATTGAAAATGGGATTCGAAGCGGGGCGGCAATGAATGACAGTCCGGGGGACTGTCAGAACCGCCCCGTGACCGAGGGAGCGTCAGCCGTCGCATTTTGCGACGGCTGACCCGCGCGACCGAGAATCGAATCCCCCGCGCCGCAGGCGCGGCATGCTCAGAATACGCAATACAAAATAAACGCCGATCAAGACTATGCTTTCAGGTTATCGGTACCTCATCAGTCACGAAAGAGACGGCTGAGTATAGCGCGGAGACTTTAATCAGAATTGTTAAAGGGTCGGCTAAACCGGCCCTTTTCCTTTCGGAGAG
>JAFWPR010000103.1 GCA_017545225.1 Clostridia bacterium | reverse complement strand
TCTGACACCGCTCGGCCGTTCGCTTCGCTCACTACCTCCGGGTCATTCGCCCTTCGGTCTCATAACCCGGATCTGAGTGCTCAGTTCCACTCATAATTAAAAAGCAAAGCACCCGTTAGGGTGCTTTACTTTTTAATTGCGGGAGGGGGATTTGAACCACCCGACCTCCGGGTTATGAGCCCGACGAGCTACCAGACTGCTCTATCCCGCGGTATATTCGTTTGAGGGAGAATGCCGGAAACCGGGCTCGAACCGGTACGTAACTTACGTTACACGGGATTTTAAGTCCCGGGCGTCTGCCAATTTCGCCATTCCGGCACGACAGCGTCTTCACGGCTTCCTCAATCGGTGCGGAGTCTATTCTAACACATACGTTTAGCGTTGTCAACCCCATTTCTCAAGTTTTTCAAAATCGCCGAAAAACAGAGCCGGAAAGCTCTATTTTTCTCTGATTTTCAACGATGAAGAATTGTCCCGTCTGCCTTGATATTTATTCATCCGAATAGTATAATATAAGCAAATAATTATGCCGAATACCCGGCGGATCGGAGAACAAAACATGCAGAGGGTATACAACTTTTCGGCGGGTCCGTCCATGCTCCCGCTTCCCGTACTTGAAAAAGCGGCCGCGGATCTCGTTTGCTACGGCGATTCCGGAATGTCAGTGATGGAGATGAGCCACCGCTCGCCCGCGTTCGAGGCGATCATTACCGAGGCGGAGGCGCTCCTGAGACAGGTCATGAGCATTCCCGACAACTATAAGGTCCTGTTCCTTCAGGGCGGCGCGTCGACCCAGTTTGCCGCCGTTCCGCTCAACCTTATGGTCAACCGCAAGGCTGACTACATACTCTCCGGTCAGTTCTCGACCAAAGCGTATAAAGAGGCTCAGAAATACGGCGACGTCGCCGTCGCCGCGTCCTCGAAGGAGGACAACTTCTCGTTCGTTCCCGCGACGGACCGCTCGTCTTTCCGTCCCGACGCCGACTACGTCCATATTTGCTTCAATAATACAATTTACGGCACCAAGTACCCGTATATCCCCGATACCGGAGATATCCCGCTCGTCGCGGATATGTCGTCGTGCATCATTTCCGAGCCGGTCGACGTCAGCCGTTTCGGCCTTATTTACGCCGGCGCGCAGAAGAATATGGCTCCGGCGGGACTCACCGTCGTGATCGTCAGGGAAGACCTGATCGGCAACGCAAGACCCGAGACCCCCGCGATGCTCGACTACAAACTCATGGCGGACAACGGTTCCATGTACAACACCCCTCCGTGCTGGCCGATCTATATGGCGAAACTCGTTTATGAGTGGATCCTCTCCATCGGCGGCCTTGAGGAGATGAAAAAGAGGAACGAAAAGAAGGCCGCTCTCCTTTACGATTATCTCGACGGACAGGATTATTACAAGGCTCCCGTCAGAAAAGAATCCCGCTCAATGATGAACGTAACGTTCGTGACCGGAGATGCAGACCTCGACAAGAAGTTCGCGTCCGAGGCGGCAGCCGAAGGGCTCAAGAACCTCAAAGGCCACAGATCGGTCGGCGGAATGAGAGCGTCGATCTACAACGCGATGCCTTACGAGGGCGTCGAGAAACTCGTCGCGTTCATGAAAGAATTCGCCGCGCGCAATCCTAAATAAAAGGCAGGGAAGAATAATGGCACAGATAAAACTGATGAATAAAATAGCGGCCGTCGGCATCAACCAGTTCGACAGATCGCTTTACGACGTAACGACAGAAGCGGACGATCCGGACGGCATCATGGTCCGTTCAGCGAACCTTCACGAGGTCGAATTCGGTAAGAACCTTCTCGCTATCGCAAGATGCGGAGCGGGCGTCAACAACATTCCGGTCGAGGACTGCGCGAAGCGCGGTATCGTCGTATTCAACACTCCCGGCGCGAATGCGAACGGTGTTAAGGAACTCGCGATCGCCGCGCTCCTTCTCGCTTCCCGCAACATTATCGGAGGCGTCGAGTGGGCGAATACCCTTGAGAGCGACGTCGCCAAATCCGTAGAAGCGGGCAAATCACAGTTCGCCGGCACCGAACTGCTCGGCAAGACGCTCGGCGTCATCGGACTCGGCGCGATCGGCGGTCTCGTCGCCAACGCCGCGAAATCGCTCGGAATGAACGTAATAGGATACGACCCGTATATCACCGTCGAGGCGGCGTGGTCGCTTTCCAGATCGATCAAGAAAGCTGCGTCATACGACGAGATTTTTAAGGAGAGCGATTACATCACTCTTCACGTTCCCGCCACAAAAGAGACGAAAAACTTCATCAACTCCGGTTCCATTTCGATGATGAAGCGCGGAGTTAAGATCATCAATCTTTCCCGTGCCGACCTCGTCCGCGCTTCCGACCTCAAAGAGGCGCTCGAAGACGGTCACGTTTCCGCTTACGTCACCGATTTCCCGACAGAGGAAACGGTTCGCGTCCCGGGAATGATCACGATCCCCCACCTCGGCGCGTCCACCGTGGAGAGCGAGGACAACTGCGCGGTCATGGCGGCACACCAGCTTATCGACTTCTTCGAAAACGGCAACATCGTGAACAGCGTCAATTATCCGACCGTCACGATGCCGAGAACGACAGGCAACAGGATCGTCGTTCTTCACCTCAACGTCCCGAATATGATCTCCGCGATCACCGCAGCGGTTTCTGCGTCCGGCAATAACATCGACAATATGGCGAACCGCTCGAAGGGTGATTTCGCCGTCACTCTGCTTGATACGGACGATCCGGCGAACAAGGAAACCATCGAAAAAATGAACGGGATCGAGGGCGTTGTCCGAGTTATTCAGATCGACCATTGACATTCCGCCTGAAAAGTGGTATAATACCGCCGAAAAGAGAATAGTGAGGGAGTAGTTTGCGGGTTTTCCCCGCGGCGAAGCCAACACCCGGCGAGGCGTCAGCCCGTCTGGTCAGCCTTAATTTAACGAGACTCACATACAGAAAACGTTTCTGTATGCGGGTCTCTTTGTTTTAAGAAAGGAGAGATAATGGACTATTACTCAAAAGATCTGAGCACGGTTTTTTCCGATCTTGATTCCTCCGAGGAAGGTTTGACCTCCGCCGAGGCCGAAAAACGGCTTGAAGAACACGGTAAGAATAAACTTGCGGAGGCGAAGTGCACGGGACCGATAAAGCGGTTCTTCAAACAGCTTGCAGACCCGATGATAATCATTCTAATCGTCGCCGCCGTCCTGTCCGGCGTCACTTCCGTTTGGGAGGGCGAGCCGCCGACCGACGTTTTTATCATCTTGTTCATTGTCATTCTCAACTCCGTTCTCGGAGTCGTTCAGGAGAGCAAAGCGGAAAAGGCGATCGACGCTCTCAAAGAGATGACGGCTGCTACTTCGAAAGTGCTCCGAAACGGGTCGC
>JAFWPR010000102.1 GCA_017545225.1 Clostridia bacterium | reverse complement strand
CCACTCGCTTACCATTTTTCGGCGAAGTTCCGTAATGGCGTTAGTAGGGTACCGCATCCTCTCGGTCTCGCAGATCACGTACAACTGTTTCGGAACGACGATCTTTTCAAATTCCTTGGCTTTCTCGTCATATCCCAGACCTTTTGCGAGGTTTTCCGTCCACCATTCGTCAAGCTGCTGCGCGATGTAGAAATCATACCCGTCGTCTCCGATATTCGTTATTACGCTGTAACCGTTGTCACGATCGCCCGAGACGCCTTTCAGCAAATACTGGTTGACTCTTGAATGAACGTAGAAATCATGTTCCTGTTCATATCTGTTTTCCGGTGTGCCGGTAAAATGTCTTTTGAACCCGGTCAAAATCATTTCCGGCTTTTCTTCGATCCTGTAGTTCATGGTTATTCCACCCTCCAAACTGAATTTCAGTACAAGGCGTGAAAAGGAGCGAAGCTTAGCGGATTTGTCACGTGCCTGTGACGGCAGGACGCAGTGAAAGGCTTTGAACGCACGGGCAAAGCTGTCGGGGTTGTCGTAGCCGTATTTCAGAGCGACGTCGATGACCTTTGTGCCATCCGCCTGCAGTTCGGCGCCAGCAAGCGAAAGACGGCGGTTGCGGATATACTCGCCGAGCGTATAACCGCACAGGATCCCGAACACACGCTGAAAATGGTAAGACGACGAATATGCGACCGCCGCGACCTTTTCATAATCGATCTCGTCGGTCAGATTTGCCTCGATGTAGTCAAGCGCCCCCTGCATTCCCGCGACCCAATCCATGTGCATTTCTCCTTTTTCCTTGTCTGTGCCGTCATTTTACCACAGGGAGGGCATACTGCCCCGATTATTTGTGCTGAGAAATGAAGGCTCGTTCCGCTGAAATCAATATATCATAAAAGTGTTAAAAAATCTACTGCTTAAAGCGAGGCAGTTGTCTCGCCTTTTGGTGTTTCTATGCAACGGCTCTTGTTAGGAGACGAGATCACTCAAATCTTGCATCCCCGCCCGAGATCCAAAGCAGATGGGATGTGTACGGCAATTACGTTAGCCTGCCGCCGCGTTGTCGGGCGTAAAGCCCGCTTAATATGTTGACACCGATATTCAGTTTTCGTGCTTTTCCCGCATAAAGCGACAAAAACACAAATTTCATTATACAGAACATTTGTTCGTTCGTCAAGAGGGCTTTGAAAAAATGTTGTCACAAAACGAAAAACCTTCGGCGTATTTCCCGAAGGCAGTAGATTTTTTAACACTTTTATGTTATATTAATTTTGAACGAACTCTTTTATTATTTAGATTTTTGTAAAAAATGATCTATTGCGCAGAGGAAGGACGATATGGACGGAGAAATAATCGAAATCCGTGAAAATGAGCTTTGCAAGTGCCGCTCGTTTTGGGATATGTCAGAAGATCTCACCTCCGACCGCCTATACGGTTTTGTAAAGAGAAATATCCGCCGCGCGTTTGTTTTCAAAACCGAGGACGGATATATCGGCGGGTGCGCGTTGTTCGTTCGCGAAGACGGAAACGGTCATCTTTCCCATTTTAACGTCGCTTCGGAGTATCGCTGTCAGGGGATCGGAAGCCGCCTTATCGACTTCGCCGAGCAGTATTTCCGGTCACGGGAAGTGGCTGTCTTCGGGCTGAACGTTATGAAGAACAACGTCGACGCGATCCGTCTGTACGAGCGCAAGGGATTTAAGTACGCCTTTGATAAAACGCCTGAGAAGATCTATATGACCAAACAATTGACAGTTAAACCGAGAGTTGATTACAATACCGAACTGATTCAAACGGTCATCTATCTTGCAGACGTAAAAGATAAAACACATCAGAATATCGGAAACCGTTATTACTGCGGAGAAATCGACCGCCGGTTTGAAGAGTACAAAAACCACGCCGCCGTGACCGTCACGCGGGAATTGATCCGGAACAGGAATTTCAACTATATTCGTCCTCACAGAGCCGCGGTGCGTTTTATTGATTTGTTGAGCGGAAAAGACGAACTGACGGATTGGGCGAAACTGATTCGACAATTTGAGAACGATACGGGTTACCGCTCGTTTTTTACTTCCATTTCGGATTATTTCAATCGCATTCTCGCGGACGTAAGATTATGTCCGCTTAATGATTGGAAGGAATATATCGAAAAGTATTTTTGCTCCCGCGCCGATCTCTGCCTGACGGTCAGTCCGCTGGACGGAAATTACGGATTCATCGTAGGCCGAGTCGCTTACGTTGTACGCTGCGCGCCGTATTATGACGGGAACAAAGAGATCCCGTTTTCAGAGAGTGCTTTTGCGAAGGGTATTGCTCACGAATATGCTCATTGCTTTGTGAATCCCGTTGTCGAAGCAAATAAATCCTTAATAGAGAACTATCCTGTTTTTTTCGATAAGCATATAAATATGCCGGGTTTCTATAACGTTGATTATGCCGTTATAAATGAATATTGGGTGAGGGCTTTTGCGATACGTTTCATGGAGCGTATGGGTTTTCGCGATTTTGACATTGACGGGGAGTATAAACGGCAAAGGCAAATGTTCATTTATATTGATGAGTTTGTCGATACATTGAAGAAATATGAGCAATCAGACGACAGTTTTGAAAAGTTTTATCCGACCAATATTACAGAACTGTTGAACGGTATCACGAAGTAAATAGAAACCATGAGAACGAATATTAGATAGATTTACATGGATTGTATCAAATACACATGTTGAGCTTTATTTGCCGATAGAGAAAATGTAATTCAAGCGTTTTTGCCGCCGGAGCAATTCGGCGGCAAAAAATATAAAAAACACCAACCTTTTTAGTTTTCCGTGTCTATATGGGTGAATGCATTCACAGAGGTACGAACAAGTGAACAGAGAAAACGCCGAGAGAATCATAGCCGAATATTTGAAGCCTGTTTTCGGTTTCGCGCTGAAACGGTGTAAAAGCATCCACGATGCGGAGGATCTGTCTCAGGATATTATCCTAAAAGCCTACCGCGCTCTGCTTCTGCGCGACGACATAGAGGACGCGGGAAAGTTTATATGGACGGTCGCGCATAATGCGCTCGCAAATTATTATCGCGACGCATCAAAAAACGCGGTCGGCATATCGCTCGATATGATCGCGGAAGCGGAAGACCCGTCAGATCTGTTTTCAGACGATGCCGACGCGGAAGCCGTGAAACGTCTTCAAAGCGAGATCGCGTATCTGTCTCAACTGCAGCGCAGGATCGTCATCGCGTATTACTATGAAAACAGAAAGCAGGCTGATATCGCGGATGAACTCGGTATACCTCTCGGAACTGTCAAATGGCACTTGTTCGAGGCAAAAAAAGAACTGAAAAGAGGTATGGAAAAAATGAGAGAATCAAACGAATTAAAATTCAACCCCGTGAAATTCAGCTATTTTGGTCTGAACGGCAGTGTTGGCAAAAGGGTACCGGGAGAAATACTGAAATCCTCGCTTTCGCAGAATATCTGCTACGACGTGCGTAACGAGGCGAAAACCGTCGGTCAGATTGCGGACGACCTCGGCGTATCGCCGGTGTTTATCGAAAATGAGATTGAAAATCTTGAAGAATACGGGTTGCTGGCAAAGAAAAAAGATGGATATATCGTCAACTTTCTGATCGACGAGCCGACGGAAGAGCTTTTGACTGTGCAGGATAAGATGTACAAAAAGGCTGCGGAAGTGTTTGCAAATGAGCTGTTCGATGAGTTGACTGCAAGCGGCATCCTCGACGATCCGGCTATCATCTGTACTCACACCGATGAAGAGCTCACGATGCTAAGCAATAATCGCGGTGACCGGAATTTTATACTTTGGACGCTTGTCCCGTTCATTGCAGCGTTATCCGGCGAAAAAATGATTGACGAAAAGATAGCTTTTGAAGAAGTTGCAACCAGGCGACCCGACGGAGGGCATAACATTATTCACGCTTCGGTAATGCCGAGCGTGATGAATCTGCCGCCGGACTACGTTTATATGAATAACTGGTGTGGTCCCATGTGGAACAGCTTTGACAAAAAAGTCCTGTGGCAGATAATCTCGGAATGGTCCGGCAACAGCACGTCCGTCGGGTTCACGTATCCGGAGGAATCAAAGCGCGTTCTTTCGCTGTTTTCATGCTTGAACGAAGGCGGCGTTCTTTCCAAAGAGGACTATGCGTGGCTTGCAGAGCGCGGACTTATCAAATTTTGCGAAAATGATGTTGGTTTAAAATCGTCGTGGCAATTTGTCTGGCTTGCAGATACAAAAATTAAAGATCGTTTGTTATCTATTGGAGACAAGATAAAAGAAAAGCACAAAGCAGAATTTGACGCGCTGAAAGCGCCGTATGTAAAGAAAACAATTGAAACCTTACCTGCTCACTTGAAAAAGCTGCAAGAGTACGAAATGCAGTTTATATTCTATGCAGACGGTTGGTTTCTCCTCCATTGTATCACGACGCTTTTAAATAACGGAAAGCTGAAACTTCCACCGGAGGAACAGAAAAAGTCCCTTATGACGCTAATTTATCCGCAATAATTTCAACGAGGCGGGGAGTTGACCTCCCCGCCTCGACGCATTTTTACCTTAGTACTCTGTAGTGATCGGCAATATATTTACTGTGAGCGTCATGCTTTGAATCATAAAAATGCAGATTACAACTATAAGTTGAGAAAAATCATAATATATCAACAAATATACTCTTGTAAGTTGAATTTTTGATTGTATAATGAAAGCAGCGAAGGAAAGACGTCGCCCAAGCTAAAATAACAAAAGGAGTATAAAATATGTTTGATCAAAAAATATTCGGAGAAAAGCTAAGGAATCATAGAAAAAGTTTGAAGATGTCGCAGGAGGAGGTCGCCTATAAAATCGGTGTTTCCCCTCAGGCGGTTTCAAAATGGGAAAATGGAGATTGTCTCCCGGATTGCTATAATCTGAAACTTCTAAGTGAAATCTATAAAATCTCTCTTGACGTTCTTTTAGAAACGGAAACTTCAAAGAGTATTGACCAAGTTTCCTCTAAAATCGAACAGCTTGCAGACGAATTTATTTGGACGCAGGCTGCACTTTCCCGTTACAGCGATAATCAATCTAACCACAGAGATCTTGGAGACGATCTCTTGAAAATGTGGAAAGGTATTTATTTCATTGAAACCGGCGATCATGAAATACAGAAATCAGATAAAGAACGTGGAAATTTGCGAATAATGAGCGATTTTGGAATGAAAATCTGGGACGACGACGGTATAGTTGCCGTCATCAACAACAAGCTGCTGAAAAAGCTCGACGCCATATCAGAGAAAGATTTTGAAGTAATGAGAACGTTGTGCTCGCCGGAAGCAATCAAGCTGTTGACTGCTTTTCCGGATAACGGTTATCCGATCTCAAAAGATGAATTATCAGAAAAGTCAGGTCTCGATATTGCAAAACTTAACACAATGCTTCTTATGTTTACCGAAGCAGGTGTTATAGAATATGTAATGAAGGAAAGATCATATGCTGCAAGCGGCTATAAAATATCCGGTCATTTTGGTATTACTGCATATTTTGCTATTGCAGCGTTATATGTTTTAAGCAAGAAGAATTATACGTTAAGCGAGTATATAGTGAATAGCCCAGAACTGAAGTAATCATTTGATACTTTCCAGAACCGAATGTAGGCGGGGAGTTGATCTCCCCGCCGCTTACGTTTATCAGTATATGATTTCGTTCAATACGACTTCTTCGGCGCGGTTGCGGATCGAATTCATGCGTTGAACATACCCAAGCTGATCGCGGCGCTTCACCGCCTCGTCCACTCCCTCGTCCTTCGCCATCTGCTTTACAAGCTGAAAGAGCGTTTCCTCAGCCTGTTCGTTGACGTCTGCAAGATAGCCCGGCAGCTTGCCTTCGATCACCAATGCCGTGTATATAGTCTTTTTGCACTGCCTGAGGTATCGAAGATGCCGCTGCTCCCATATACCGATGGGACGGTATTCCTCCGGCTCGTCATCCCCGGCAAGGAAATAATAGTCGCCTACCAGTTCATACTTCAGCCCGGCTTTTTCGTCAATTATGTACTTTTCCATTTGTAGTGACCTCCAAATTATTAGTTTTAGATTTCACTACGATCCATCCGCATCAAACCCTCAAACAAACCGCGAGGGACACCTGCTCTATGGCAAGTGTCCCTCGGGGCTTTTTCTTTACGCGCCTATTCGTTTCCCGTTTTGAGCGTTCCGTCGGAATTTAGGATGTATCTCCAGTACGCCGGAGATTCGGTGATCTCGTCGGGACCCGTAAACTTCGGCAATTCACGATTCTCATCTAGTCTGAGATTATAACTTCTCATCTTTTCAACGAGTTCGTACGCTTCTGTCTGCGCTCGCCGCAGCCCCTCGGCGTCTCCCTTTCTCTGTGCGGTGGAAAAGTCGTAACTTATCCTCAGATAATCGACCTGCATCCTGTCAAGATTGACGGAATCCCATCCGAAATAACTGTCCGTCATAAGAGCGGCCGTGGTGAAATCGTCGCTTGCGCGCCCGAAATCTTTTCTCCATTTGATACATTTGGAAAAGATCTCCTCGCCGGGAGCGTCACACCAGAAATCGCAATCCCTGAAGCCTGCCTTAAGCGTTTCGTAATCACGGATCGCCCCGACGCAGTCAACGCCGTAATATCCTTCGATGAACGCGTCCATCAGGTCGTAATATTCATCTTCCGTCAGATACGGATTGTGAACGACTTCGGTCAGAAGGAACTGTTTCAACTCGCTGAATTCACCGCTTCTCGCGTAGGCGGAAAAACCCTGATTGAACAGCCCGGAAACTCCGTGTTCAAGGTAGAATCTGATGTTGTGACATAAAACCTCGTATTTTTCATTTGCTGCGGGATTCAGAAAATTGAAGAAGTGGATCCCGTAATCCCATACCCATATCCGCGAGCATATCTCGCCCCACCCGCTGAGCGTTTTTGCGTGACCCGCAACGGGACATTCGTCGACCGGATCGGTAAAGCAGGTGTCGAGCGTGCAGTACTGTACGATAACGTTGTCGCGCGGCTTCGTTTTACACGGCGTGACGGTCGAGGTGTAAGCGAGCGTGTGCAGAACTGCTTTGCCGTGACCCGCAGCTTTGAGTCCGTCGCTTATTTTGTTTATGAAACGGATCATATTACCCGATTCCGAGCCCTCTTCCTCTCTTATCGCCCTGCAGACTTCGCATTCGCATATCTCTCCTCCGTCTGCGTATGAGATGTCGATGATGCTGTCCTCGCCGTATTCTCCGAGAAGACCGATAACCGAAGCGAGGACTTTTTCATACGTCTCCTCTTCGTTGAGACACGGCTGAGGACCGTCGTCATAATACCCCTTGTAAAGATACGTCAGGGTATGGCATCCTATCCACGAACAGGCTAAGTGGATGCCGTATTCGTCGTCGGGAGATCTTGAGCGGCCGTTCTGTTCCGTTTTCGCAGCATATTCGGGATGGTTCAATGCTGCGTACCAATAATTTATGCGGTATTCGAAATAAGGCGTATAAATGATATTAATGTCTGAAAGGTCAAGAGCGTCTTTCGGTCTGATGTAATCGATCTCCGGAGTGAGGAAATACCACCCGAGACAGTATTTGAGGAACGCGTAGCATCCGTACATGCATCCGGCTTCCGGGGCGCCTGAAATGACGATATCGTCGCCTTCCGACCGGATCGAATAACTTTCCTTGTTATCGTTGTACGCGCCCTCGACTACGACCTTCGTCTGATCGACCACTATGGCGCGATCTCTCCGAACAGTTGTGACGTCGAGCTTTAATCCGCACGCCTCTTCAATATACTTGACAAGATCGTCCGCACCGGTCATAACGGACGGAGCAGGGTCTTCCGGAATAACGATAACGTAGTCGCTTATCGGATTTCCGTTTACCGTTATCGTTTTGATCGGGTATTCTGTCTGTACTCTTGAGTCGGGGTTTTCGGGTACTGAAAAGACGGATCCCGACGCGTTGCCCGACTTGACGAGCGCCGCGGCGCCGCGGTATATACCGTCTGCCGTTTCGGCGTCAACGAATATCTTGTTTCCCGCGCGTTTTATCTCATATCCGTCCGCGCCGAGTCCCTCCGTGTCGATCACGGCGCCGCGGTTCGAATGACCGAGCACGATTTCTTTGTCCTTTTCCGGCGACGTATCGGAAACGACCGGAATGTCCGCTCCCGTCAGCGTTTTTATCTGCCACGCGACTCGTTCCGCCGCTTTTTCCGCTCCGGTTCCGTATACGACGGTATATTCGTTGAGCGAAAGCCCCGACGCGAAGGAAAGGAACCTTGCGGTGACAGCCGCGATCTCCGCACGCGTCATATCGTTATTCGGATTGAATCGTCCCGCCTCGTCCCCTTTAACAAGTCCCGTTTTGTGGAGCGTCTCGATATCGTCTTTCGCCCAATCGGGACATCTGTCCGGAAACGGGGCGACGTTTTCTTCCGGAACGGTGATATTTTTGTATTTCATATACCGCACAAAAAAGGCGGCGAACTCCTGACGGAGAACGGGTGCGTCCGGAGCGAACGATTTTTCGCTTCTGCCTTTTGTGATGCCCGCGCCGACCGCCCATCCGACGGGATCCGCGTAATACTCGCTCTCTGCGACGTCCGAAAAGCCTGACGCCGCGCCTGCTCCGGCGAAATAGTCTCCCGAGAGACGCGCAAGGATCGTGACGATCTGTCCGCGCGTCATCTTGTCGTGCGGAGAGAACGTGGTCGCTGACGTTCCGTTCATTATTCCGGCTTTCCACACGGTTTCGACGGACTCGTAAAACCACGATCCTTCGGAAACGTCGCAAAACGGGAATTTATCAACCGCCGAAGCGTATGGGAGCGACGTTGCGCAGAAAACAGACAAAAAAATCGCGATGGAGAGAATCAGTGCCGGGATGCGTTTGTTCATTTTCGAGTCCTCCTTATAATAAAGATCCATCCCTTTCGTTCGGAGATCGGGATCGTTGCGTTTGACGGGAAAACGGCTTCTTCCTGAAAGCTCTCGATCCGAGGCGCGTAAAACTCGAAATCGCACTTTATCCCGAGCGCGTCTCGGTCGACCGAGAGAATGAACTCCCGGTCTGTCGGCATCCATGACGCGACTGCGATCATGGTTTCGCCGTTATCTTTTATGAACGCCGTCGCCCTGACGGAATCGCTTTCCGTAGAGACGGGACAGTCGGGATTCCAGTAACCGAGCATACGCGAATCCGCGATGCCGAAAGAATCCCAGACTTTCCAGATCGGGAGAGTAAGACCGCCCTGAGACCATCCGGCGCGCGTCGTCATCCCGAACACCATCCCGCGCCACGGATTGCCGCCTCCTTCGAGCATCTCTGATGTAAGACCGAGAGGGAGTCCGCTGATCTCCGTCAGAAAATAATCAGGGTGTTCGTTCTGATAGTCGTATCCTTCGCCTGCCCAGATCTTATCGGCATAGGCGAAATGTTCAAGATAATCGCAAACAGGCGATCTGTATCCGTAAAAAGGGGAGTGTTCGTTCCCGAGGTGTATGTCTATATCGCAGTCTTCCTTGATTCTTTTCATAATGCGCCTGAGCCTGCGCGTTATATGACGGTTATACCCGATCCCGTCGAGATATATCCCGTCGATCCCCACGACAGTCATCAGCCATTCGAGTCCCTTGAGATAATAGTTGTGCCATCTGGAGTTGTGCCGGGTCCTGACTGCGCAGTCGAATTCACCGCTCGAAAGAGGCTGATGCCACGCAGGGCAGAAGCCGTCCGAAAGATGCTCGATCAGCCACGGCCCGCCGCTCGGCCTGTCCTTGACTTTACTCTCGTCCGTCTCAAAGAAGTCGGCAAGCCTGAAATCTGTCCCCGTGTAATATATCTCGTCTCCCAGAGAGCGCAGCGCCCATATTTCCGTCGTGTAGTCAGAGAGTTCCCGTACCGTGTAATAGATCTTGTATTTCAACCCCATCGAGTGTGCGCGGTCAACCTCGGCTTTCAGCTTATCGGCAAGATGGAACGGATAATTAATGTTTTCGTTGAGCGGGCCGCCCTGATGCAGAATAACTGTGCTTGCACCGTACTCTTTCGCGCGTTCGAGCGAGACGACAGGTTCGTCGCTGTGCCAGCTGTTCGAATGGTAGTAGTGCTTTGTGAAATGGCTTTCGTAATCGACCGGATGAAGCGGAGTGACGATCATATGAAAGTGGAACGTTACGGTACGTCCCGCGAAGACGTTCATCTTCCCGGTTTCCGCCGTAAAGGCGACTTTTCCTTCTTTCGGAAGACGTCGAACAGTCATTTTTCCTCGTCCGCCGTTCGACCATGATTCCGGAAGCGGCTTTACGCCTCCCCAGTGGTCGTCGTCCTGCATCAGCCTGATCTGAAATCCTCCGCGCGGACAGCCGAGCCAAACGACGTTTCCGTCGCGATCTTCGCGCCATCTGTATTCCCAAAAAGGCGGTACTTTGCCTCCCTCGCGGCACATTCCCGTCATATACTGCGCAGCGGTTTCAAACAGCGCCGCCGTAATGGTGAACTCAAACTCGCCGTCTTTAACGGGAGTTACCTTTATAGTGCAGTCAATGAATCCGTCAGCTTCGTATGAGATATCGCTGCTTAAAGATAAACCGTCGGATTCGCCGACCGCAGAAAAGACGGATCTCATCGTTCCGCTCTGCGTAACTGAGATCTCCTTCTCGAAAATCGCGACGGGTTCGCCTTCCCGTCGGATCTTGAAAGCGACCGGATCGGACAGCAGGGAAAGGGGCGCTTCATCTTCCGCGAGCCGTCCCGAATTGTCGTAATACGTCCCGATCACGGACGGAAGGCCCAGAGTTCCTACTCTCATTTTTCTTCCGAGGATCGAAACAGCGCCCGCCCCGGGGGACGTGACGACCGGAGTGTAAGGCGGAATAACGTCGTCGCTGATCCCGACGTCTGAATTCAGCCAGAAAAGGCGCGAATGACGCCATAGATCGTCGTCTCCGTTGCGAGGAAGCTCCTCGTCGCCTACATTAAGATCGACAGTTGCGGTCAGAACGGTATCAACGTTCGACGCCGTCACCTTTGCGAGGATGGATATTTCACCCCCGTCGAATTTCTCTGCTGCAACACAGCACCATAGCGCCTGAACAGTCCCGGCGGGAACGTCGCAAACTATGTCAGACGGCGTTCCGTCAGTGCCTACGGCGTAAGTGTTTATCGAGAAAACGCGGTCCTTCGCGTATTCGGCGCCGTCTTTGTCGTAAAAGGAAACAGACAATCCGGAAAGATCGGAAAAGGCGCAAACGGCGATCTGAAACGCGTAATGTTCGTTTTTGCACACCGTGTCTGAAAAAGCAGTCCTGTCGTTTCTGTCTTTCCAGATAAAAGGAAGATCGTTTTTCATACGTATCGGCCTGAGACGCGATTCAGTCACGATCTCAAACGGTTTTCCGTTCTCGAAAAATAGGTCCTTCTCCTGCCGGGTCATCGTAAATTCCATCGGATAAAACGAATCGAATTCCGTCCGGCTTTCGTACCTGAGAGTACGGCCCTCGGCGATTTCGGCGTTAACTATTCCCTCGAGCCAGTTTTTGTCGGGCGTCATCCTGTCTGCCGTCAGATAATGAGTTTCCGGCGAACACCAGTGACCTGTCAGTTCAAACGGCATATAATATATCTGATACTCACCGTTTCGCGGAGAGGAGAAGACCAAAGACAGAGACTCTTTTTCCGCGCGTTCGATCACGACGTTCTTGATTTCCTGATCTCCGACGGCGTCTGCGTTTCCGTCGGAGTTATATCTGACGATAACGGCCGTCCTGTCGAAAAGAGGATCGCGTCTCCTCCACGGAACAGTTACGCGTACGTATTCCGCGGCCGACGATTCGACAATAAACCGGTGGTTTCCGTATATTTCGTTGTAGTTCCATTTTATCGGCGCTGCGCAGTAGGCGATCTCTTCCATCGGTCGGGTCTCCTTGTTTTTTCTTCACTTCAATTATACAATATGGGAATGGCAATTTCAATTACGGTCTTAAATAAAAAATGGGAAGAAAAAAACGTGAAAAAGTTCAAAAAAAGTATTGACAAGAGGGAGAGTGATGTGATAATATAGAAAAGCTGTCCCCCCAAGAGGGTCGGCAGCGCCGCTCATTGAAAATTGAACAACAAGACGAAGTGTATCAAGGTAATAGAATTACGGTAGATATACGACTCCTAAGATTCTTCTGAAAAAAAGAGCTCTAAGAAGTAAGAGAGCGCAAAGGTCACTCGAAGTGATTTG
>JAFWPR010000101.1 GCA_017545225.1 Clostridia bacterium | reverse complement strand
AGCGTGCTGTTTTTCCTCACGCGAGCCGTCGTGGACGATAAGTCCGGTGGAAAGGCCGAGGAATTCGTGGACTCTGCCCATTTCCTCGCACCCGAGACGGGCGAGGTAGTCGTTGACGGTGACGATGTGTACGCCTTTACCTGTCAGCGCGTTGAGATACGACGGCAGGACGGCGACAAGGGTCTTACCTTCACCGGTCTTCATCTCGGTGATCCTTCCCTGGTGGAGAAGAATTCCGCAGAGGATCTGCACGTCGAAGGGACGCTTGCCCAGCACGCGATCCGCCGCCTCGCGCACAAGGGCGTACGCCTCGGGCATGATGTCGTCGAGGGTGGCGCCCGCCGCAAGCTGCTCCTTGAATTTCGGAGTCATGGCGGTCATATCGGCGTCGCTCATGTTTTTATACTTTTCGCCGAGTTCGTTGACTTGTTTCAGTATCGGCGTGATCTTCTTGATCTGCTTGTCGCTGTAAGTGCCGAAAACCTTTGTGATAATGCTCATATCTTTTCGTCCTTTTCGGGAAAAATGTACTTGGTGCAACTTGAAATTCGGCCGCCTTCGGCTTATAATAAAACCGGAGGTGACGGAGTTGGCTGACGTAAATATCGTGCTCGTAGAACCCGAGATCCCGCAGAACACGGGAAACATTGCGCGTACCTGCGCCGCGACCGGCGCGGCTCTCCACCTCGTCGAACCGATGGGCTTCCGCGTGGACGACGCAAAACTCAAACGCGCGGGCCTCGACTACTGGCATCTGCTCGACATAACCTATTACTCCGGGCTCGACGACTTTTTCGCGCGTCATCCGGAGGCGGATTTTTATCTGTTCTCAACGAAAGCGCCGAGGGCGTATACGGAGGTCGATTATCCCCTGCCCGTCTTTCTGTTCTTCGGGAAAGAGACGAAGGGTCTGCCCGAGGATCTTTTGAGAGATAACCTTGAACGGACCGTCCGTATTCCGATGCGGGACGGCCTGCGCTCGCTCAACCTTTCCAATTCCGCGGCTATAGCCGTGTACGAAGTCTTCCGTCAGCATGGATTCTCCGGTTTGCAGACGGGGTGCGAATACCTCAGATCATCGGAGCTATAAGCTCGATGAGGGAGCGGAAGATCCTGCGGAAAACGTTCGCGCGGCAATCCGCTTCCGTTATCTGCTTCGATTCGGCGAAGACCCCCTCGAAATCGCGCTTCACGTCGGCGACCGCCGCCGCTTTATACATCCACAGCCCGCACTCGAAGTGAAGGTACAGGCTTCTGTAATCGAGGTTCACCGACCCGACGGTCGCGAACTCGTCGTCGCAGACGAACGTTTTGGCGTGCATGAATCCCGGGGTGAATTCATAAAGTTTCACGCCCGCTTTCACGAGTCGGTCGTAGTGCGCCTTGGTCGATTCGAAGACCATCGGCTTGTCGGGGATCGCCGGGGTGACGATCCTGACGTCGACGCCGCTTCCCGCGGCGCGGCAGAGGGCCTGCTCTATCTGGTAGTCGATTATCAGGTACGGCGTCGTGATCCAGACGTATTTCTTCGCGCCGTAGATCAGGTTGAGATAGATCGCCTCGCCCGTCGCGATATCGTCTGCGGGATTGTCCTGATACGGCTGAATGATACCGACCCCGTCTCCGTCAAACGTGTCGAATTCTTCCGGCTTGTATTTCAGATATCCGTCTTCGCCGCCGCCCTCGGGGTCGAAAAACTCCCACATCGAGAGAAACATGACGGTGAAGCTCCACGCGGCGCGCCCCTCGACGAGGACCGCGTTATCTTTCCAGTATCCGAACCTTACGATCTCGTTGATATACTCGTCGGCGATATTGAAACCGCCCGTGAAAGCGACTTTGCCGTCGACGGAACAGATCTTTCTGTGGTCCCGGTTGTTCAGACGCGGATAAATGAGCGGAATATACCTGTTGAAAACGCGGCACTTTATCCCCTCGGCGTTCAGTTCCTTGGCGAAGCGCCACGGCAGATAGTTGATCGAACCGAAATCGTCGTATATGAGACGGACGTCGACTCCCGCCTTTACTTTTTCGGCGAGTATCGCGTGTACGTCGTCCCACATCTTGCCGGGAGCCAAAATAAAGTACTCGAGGAAGATATACTTTTCAGCCGAGCGGAGAGTGTCGAGGAACGTCTCGTACATCGATTCCCCCGTCGGGAAGTACGTCGTTTTCGAGTTCGCGTAAGGCGGGTTTCCGGCGAGATTGGTTATGAGATCCGACTGCTTCTTCGACTCGGCGGAATCGAACGAAACCTCTTCTCTGCCGCCGTCAAGAGCGATCGAGCGAGCCATCGCCTTGTTGATCGACGCCATTTTCCTCTTCATCTTCTCGGAAACGGTATTGCCGTGGAAGATCAGATAGACTGCGACTCCGAACGGAGGAAGCACGAGGACGAGGATGATCCAGCCGATCTTGTAAGCGGGATTACCGGGTCTGGTTATAATGCGTATGCAGAAGAAGAACCCGATAACGGTCGTCGCGGCGTAGTAGATCGCAAGGTAACGCCCCGGAAGGAAGAAAATGGCGAGACCGATTATGACGAACTGCAGAAATATCAAAAGGCTGACCGTCACGAGTCTGCTCGTGACGAGCTTGAGAAACTTTCTCATTTTTGCCCCTCCCTCCGAAATGATACGTTCTCTCGCGTGCGCGATCACGCCCGCACGCTAAAAAATACGCTATCCTATATGATACCTTATATTTGCCAAAAAATCAAGTATCCATGAAATTCTCCGCAAAGAGAGGAACGAACGTTTTGAAAACTCTTATCGTTATCGACGGAAACAGTTTGCTGAACCGCTCGTTTTACGGGATCCGGGATCTTTCCACACCGGACGGCATCCCGACCAACGCGACGTACGGCTTCATCTCCACCCTGAAGCGGTATCTCGACCGCTTGGCGCCGACGTACCGCGTCTGCACGTTCGACACGCCCGAAAAGACGTTCCGCCACGAGAGATACGACGGATACAAGGCGAACCGCCACGGAATGCCGGACGATCTCGCCGTGCAGCTTCCGTACGCAAAAAGAGCTGCGAAGGCGCTCGGCTTCGAGGTCCTGGAGTGTCCGGGATACGAGGCGGACGACGTGATAGGCACGGTCTGCCGCTCCGCGGACGAGCGCGGCGATATTCGCTCGTTCATCGTCACCGGGGACCGGGATTCGCTGCAGCTCATATCGGATAAAACGTCCGTATGGCTCCTGCGCAACCGAGAGGACGAGCTCTTCGACGTAGATCATTTCCGCGAGGTCTACTCTGTTTCCCCGGATCAGTTCGTCGACGTCAAGGCGCTGATGGGAGATTCCTCGGACTGCATCCCCGGCGTCCCCGGGATCGGGGAAAAGACGGCTCTTAAACTTATCTCCGCATCCGGCGGGCTCGACGAGCTGTACGCGGATGAGGAAAACGGATTTTTCGGATCGACCCCGTCGGTAAAGCAGAAGCTTTCGGATGGTAAAGAGAGCGCGTACATGTCGCGCGAACTCGCGCGGATAAGCAGGACGGCTCCGGTCGGCGGCGATATCGACGGATACGAGTCCGCCGGGATCGACGGCGAGGCGCTTTATTCCCTGCTGAACGAACTGTATCTGAGGAGTCTCATCGACAAATTCCATCTCACCGGATCGCAGATAGAAATGACGGCGCCGACACCCGCGGCAGAAACGGTACCGACGAAGAAAATTACGTCCGCCGACGCCGCCGCTTTCGGAATCAAAGAAGGCGACGCCGTTACGTTGAATGATTCGGGGCTGTCGTTCTTCTCGGGCGGAACGCTTTATACCTGCGAAGAGCCGGACGGCGACGCGGTAAAAAATATTCTTGCCCGTCCGATCGTCTGCCACGACTTCAAGGCGCTCTGTACCGCGGCGCGGTCGTTCGGCGTCGAGCCGGAATGCGCTTTCGACACGAAACTCGCCGCGTATCTGCTTGAACCCGGAAGGAATTCGTATCCGCTGTCATACGCCGCCGAAAAGGCGGGCGTCGCGCCGGGCGACGACGCGGCGTCCGTCAAGAGGGCAGCCGACGCGCTCGCCCCGAAAGTCGGCGCGGAGGGAATGACGCAACTTCTTCGTGAAGTCGAAATACCGCTTTCATCCGTGCTCTCCTCGATGGAGAGACGCGGATTCAAAACCGACCCCGCGGGAATAATCGCTTTCGCGTCGGTCCTCAAAGCGCACGAGGACGAACTCGCGGCGCAGATCTATATGCTCGCCGGTCACGACTTCAACATCAACTCGCCGAAGCAGCTCGGAACGGTCCTGTTCGAAGAGATGGGACTGCGCGCCGGAAAGAAGACGAAAACGGGATATTCTACAGATGCCGAAACTCTCTCTTCCCTGCGCTTTTCGCATCCGATCATAGGAAGCATACTCGAATACCGAGAGATCGCCAAGCTCCGCGGCACGTACGGCGAGAACCTCGCCGCCATGGCGGACGGGAACGGCTTTATCCACACGACTTTCAACCAGTGCGGGACGGCGACCGGCCGTCTGTCGTCGAACGATCCTAACCTTCAGAATATTCCCGTGCGCGGGTCGCTCGGACGTGAATTGAGACGGTATTTCACCGCACGCGGAGAGGATCGCGTGCTGATCGACGCGGACTACTCGCAAATTGAACTTCGCCTGCTCGCCCACCTGTCGGGCGACGAGCGGATGATCGAGGGCTTCAAAAACGGAGAAGACATCCACGCCGTCACGGCGTCTGAGGTCTTCGGAGTGCCGAAAGATCAGGTGACGCCTGAACTCAGACGGCGCGCAAAAGCCGTTAATTTCGGGATCGTATACGGGATCGGGGCGTTCTCTCTATCTCAGGATCTCGGGATCACGAGAAAGAGCGCGGACGAGTATATCAAGGGATATCTCGCCGCGTATCCGAAGGTCGATGAATACCTGAAGCGCACAGTCGACGGGGCGATAGAAAAAGGTTATACCGAGACTATGTTAGGCAGACGCCGATACATCCCCGAACTGTCGAGCAAGAACAGAAACGTGTCTGCGTTCGGCCGAAGGGTCGCGATGAACAGTCCGATCCAGGGAAGCGCCGCGGACATCATCAAGATAGCGATGATAAGAGTCGAACGCGCGCTGCGCGAAGCGGGGATCGACGCGATCCTAATAATGCAGGTCCACGACGAGCTGATAATCGATTCCGCGGAGTCGTGCGCGGACGAGGCGGCGGCCATCCTGAAGCGCGAAATGGAGGGAGCCGCTTCCCTTTCCGTTCCGCTTTCCGCGGATACGTCGCGCGGCAAGACGTGGTACGACGCGAAGTAACGGAGGCGACGATATGAAGAAAACTTGTTTTGTACGCATTATGTGCGCCGCGATGATTGCCGCGGCTTTCATCCTCTCCGTGCTGTCTTTCGGCGGCTGCTCGAAAAAGACCGAAAGCCGCGTCGTCCCCGTCCTTATGATGCACGATATGAACGACTCGGGCGACACATGGAGCATATCGGAAGACGGCTTCAGACGAATAGTCGGTCTGCTTTTGAAACACGGTTTCACTCCCGTGTCCGTCGACGACCTCGTCTCGTTCGTAGAAGAAGACGGTACGCTTCCCGATAATCCGGTCGTTTTAACGTTCGACGACGGCTATTACAGTAATTATGAGTTATTGTTTCCGATCGTAAAAGAACTGGAAATACCTGTCTCCGTCTTCGTAAAATGCGAGACGATCAGGGAGGACGGGAACGATACGCCGACGGGTGCAATCAAGAAAATGAATCTGTCCGAGATCGGCGAGATGAATTCCTCGCCGTTCGTTTCCGTCTATTCGCATACGCACAGTCTGCACGGTATGAATACGAATTACGGGCCGGAAGAACGCGAATCCGCTCTGCCGCTCGAGGGCGAGAGCGAGGCCGACTACAAGGCGATCTTCGCCCGCGACTGCGAGAGAGCCGAAGAGGCGCTGGGGCGGGCCGGAGTCACGGAATTCACCGCGTTTTCGTATCCCGAGGGCAAGTCGTGCGAATGGGCTGAGGAAGTCCTCGCCGAAAGGGGATACAAGGTCACCTTCACGACCGAATATTCGCGCGACAACGTCGTCACGAAGGGCGATCCCTCTTCCCTCAGACTGCTCGGAAGAATGAATATAAACGACGACGCGACGGAAGAGGTGCTCTTGCAGTATATATTGAGAGCGAAGCCTTGATATATGACGCAAACGGGTATATAATATACTCCGACGCAGGGGGTGCGACAACTGGTTTTTGCTTTTGAGATCAGGGAATCAGGTGAGACGCCTGAGCGAACTCGTCACCGTAACGGCGAATGATCTTTCCGGCAGCGCCGCAGCTGTCACGCCATTGGAGCGATCCGCTCTGAGAAGGTCCGGGAAGAACAGCCCGACGTGGCTTAACCGTAAGCCGGGAGACCGACCCCTTTACGCGCTGCAGGCATGCCTGACCCGCGAGTTCTCGGGTTGCGCGGCGTCGACTACATCACATAAAGGAGAAAATGCCATGAAAATGAAGAAACTCATCTTACCCCTGAGACTTCTCCTTATCGCGGTGCTTATTGCGGCTGTAGCACTGACCATTGCGTCTTGCGGTAACGGAACGGGAACAGGAACGCAGAAGGCGACTGAAGCCGCCACGGAAACGGGTACGGGAACCGGAACTCCGGAGACCGAAGCTCCTGTCGAGGTCGAGAAACTCGAGATCGGAGAAGGAGCGAAGACGATCACGGTCAACGTCAAAAAAGACAACACCGTGTATGAGATCACCGTTAAGACCGATGCGGATAATCTCGAGGACGCGCTTGTTTCAAACGAGCTCGTCAACCACGCTCCCGAAGACTACAGCGAGTACGGTCTCTTCATCAAGAAGCTGATCGTTCCCACGGAGGGCGGCAGCGTTGAGATGGAAGCCGACGCGGATCACTTCTGGAGCATTGAGCAGAACGGCGAGATGCTTATGACCGGTGCGTCGTCTACGCCGGTCAATGACGGAGAAACGTTCGACTTCGTATACACCGCAATAAGCAGCGCCAACTGAACGTGAACGGCAGACGAAAGCTTGCGAACATCGCGCTGTACGCCATGTTCGGAGCGACGATGTTCGTCTCCAAACTCGCGATGGAAGGACTTCCGAACGTCCACCCGGTGACGATGCTCATCATGGTGCTGACGTTCGCGTACGGATGGCGGGCGGTGTTCCCGCTGACCGTATACATCTTCCTCGTGGGCATTTACGCGGGCTTTTCGCTCTGGTGGATCCCTTACCTCTATATCTGGGCGATCTTTTGGGCAATCTCGATGCTGATCCCGTACGACGGGTTCCCGGTGAAGGTCAAGGTTTTCGTCCTTCCACTGATCTGCGGGTTCTTCGGGCTTATCTACGGGACGCTATACGCCCCTGCTCAGGCTCTGATGTTCGGAATGAACTTCGGGACCACGCTGAAATGGATCGCCGCGGGTCTTCCCTGGGACGGTATCCACGCCGTAGGAAACTTCTCCATCGGGTTTCTCATCGTGCCCTTAACGGACGTCCTGAAGAAGCTCAGAGCGAAAACGTCATACTGATCATGAAGCGGCGCGCCGTTTATGCGGTGCGCCGCTCTTTTTTTTGCGTTTTCCACTTGACCGTGAGGGCGGTTTGTATTAAAATATCTCTTGTGGATTTTTGATAATATTTGTCGGCGGCGAAAACCGTCGGTCAGGAGGAAAAAATGGCAGCAAAATTCAGAAAAATAGGCGTACTTACGTCCGGCGGAGACTCCCCCGGAATGAACGCGGCGGTCCGCGCCGTCGCCCGCGAGGCTCTGTCTCACGGAGTCGAGGTCATGGGTATTTACGGCGGATACCGCGGTATGATATACGACGAGATGATCGAGCTCACCTCCCGCGAGGTCAGCAACAAGATCACTCTCGGCGGCACGTTCCTTTATTCCGACAGATGCCTTGAGTTCAAGGAAGAGGAAGGAATGAGAAAAGCGATCGAGACGCTGAAGCGTCACGAGATCGACGGCGTCGTCGCGATAGGCGGAGACGGAACTTTCCGCGGAGCGACGGACCTTTCCGCACGCGGGATCCCGACGATCGGCATTCCCGGGACGATCGACAACGACATCACGGCGACCGACAACACCATCGGTTTCGATACCGCGATGCAGACGGTCCTCGAGTGCGTCGACAGACTCCGCGACACGTGCGAGAGCCACGCGCGCTGCAACGTCGTCGAGGTCATGGGACGCGGTGCGGGCGACATCGCCCTTAACACCGCCATCGCCTGCGGCGCTGTCGCGGCGATCATCCCCGAGGTCGAATTCGACGAGAAAGCGTGCATCGAGCGGATCATCAAACTACGCCGCGAGGGCAAGAGGAACTTCATCGTCATCGTTTCCGAAGGAGTCTCCGGCTATTCCGAGGATTTTGCAAAGAAGATAAACAATATCACGAAAGAACTCGCGGAGAACGAGAACAACGACAGAATGTGGGTCGAGACTAAATTCGTCCGTCTTGCACACGTCGTGCGCGGCGGTTCCCCCACCCTCTCCGACAGGCTCCTCGCGACGAAGATGGGCGTCCGCGCCGTCGACGAACTGCTCGCCGGCAATTCCGACCTCGTCGTCTGCGAAAAAGCGGGCGAGATCGTCACCGTCGAGATCGCGTACTCGCAGGTCCTCGACAGGATGTACAAGGGCACGCTGAAGGACGGAATGCTCGACAGATTCTCGCCCGAGCAGGTCGAAGAGATGAGACGGCTCATCGAGGAAAAGAAACAGTATTTCAAAGACACCTACACTATGATGGAAAGAATTTCCGGCTAAAAAAACAGTTCGGGGCTGCGCGATGCGCAGCCCCATTTTTTTTCATTTGAACGCCGATTCGTATTTTTCCTCGGCGTTTTTCTTTTTGGCTTTTTTCGAGCGGATCGCGAGCCATATCACGAAAGGCACCGCCCAGAAGACGGTGTAGACCGCTCCCGTCATCACGGCGTTTGCGTTGAGTCCGTCGCCGGGAATGAGCGAGAACAGAATAATGAACGCTGCGAGCGTCACCGCGTAGTGCAGAACGGCGCGGACGGCGAGGTTCATCACGTTCGTCGTGAGGAACGCGGTCATAAGCCCCGCGATAACGGAAAAGACAAGCGCGTATATAACGCGGTTAAGAGTCAGGGCGTCCGTATTCCCGACGAAGAGATACGCCCCAGAGTAAAGAAGAACGCTGACCGCGGTGAAGATCACGCATCCGCGGACGAGCGCGGTCACAAGAAAAGACGTTACTTTTTTTGCCATATCCGCCTCCGGTTGAGTTATGCTAATATAGTATCACTTTTCCCCGCCGATTTCAATATTAACGGGCGAAATCGTTGCAAACGCACCGTATATATGATAAAATATTTTGAGTATCAAAGAATAAAACGGAGTATCAAAATGAACTATAATTTTTCCGACAAAATAGCGGGGATGAAGCCGTCTGCGATCAGGGAGATCTTCAAATCTCTCGCCGATCCGTCGATTATCAGCTTCGCGGCGGGCAATCCGTCGCCCCTGTCTTTCCCTACCGAGGCAATTGAAAAGATCGCGGGCGAGATCCTCGCCGAGCAGGCGGTCGCCGCGCTCCAGTACAGCGTGACCGAGGGCTACGGCCCGCTGCGCGAGGACGTAAAAGCGCGTCTGCGCGATAAATTCGGCATCGACGCCGCGGGGGACGAGACGATAATCACCGCGGGCGGTCAGCAAGGCATAGAGCTCGCCTGCAAAGTGCTCTGCAACGAGGGCGACGCGGTCATCTGCGAGGAGCCGACGTTCATCGGCGCGCTCAACGCGTTCCGCTCGAACGGCGCGAAACCGATCGGCGTTCCGCTGAGGGATTCCGGTATCGATCCGGAAGCGCTGGACCGCGCGCTGCGTGAGCATCCGGAGGCGAAGATGATATACCTCATCCCGACGTTCCACAATCCCGCCGGTATCACCTCGACGCTCGAAAACAGAAAAGCGGTGCTGAAAGTCGCGCGCGCTCACGGCGTCCCGATCTTCGAGGACAACCCGTACGGCGAACTCCGTTTCTCCGGAGAGGACGTCGACACGATCAAAAAACTCGACGGGGACGAAGGCGGCGTCATTTACTGCTCGACGTTTTCAAAAATACTCTCCGCGGGAATGCGCGTCGGCTACGTCACCGCGCCCGCGCCGATCATCTCGAAGATGGTCATAGCCAAGCAGGTCGAAGACGTCCACACGAACATCTTTTTCCAGATACTCTGCCACAGATTCATCGACGAATACGATCTCGACGCTCATATCGCAGGGATCAGAAAACTGTATCGCGACAAGTGCGGCCTGATGCTCAGGTCGCTTGAGGAAAACCTCGCGCCTGACGTGCCTTTCACCCGTCCGGACGGCGGACTGTTCATCTGGTGCACCCTGCCCGACCGCTTCGACGGAGCGGAGTTTGTCAGAGACGCTCTGAAACGGGGCGTCGCCGTCGTTCCGGGGGCTACGTTCTGCTGCGACGAGGGCGCGAAGTCGAATTCATTCAGACTCAACTATTCGACGCCGTCCGACGAGGACATCGTCAAAGGCGTGAAGATCCTCGGGGAACTCACGCGGGAGAAATAAAGGAGATCGGTTTTGTTTATCGATAAGATAAGAATATACCTGAAAGCCGGGAACGGCGGAAACGGAGCCGTTTCGTTCAGGCGCGAGAAATACGTCGCCAAGGGCGGACCCGACGGCGGCGACGGCGGCCGAGGCGGAGATATAATTTTCACCGTGGACGAGGGCGCAAACACCCTGCTCGCTTTCCGCTACAAGAGGAAATTCATCGCGGAAAACGGAGGCGACGGCGAGGGCTCGAAGTTTCACGGGAAGGACGGCGGGGACGTCGTCGTCAAAGTGCCGCGAGGCACGCTGATAAAGGACGCCGAGAGCGGTCTTGTCATCCACGACATGAGCGACGGGGACGACTTCACCGTCTGCCGCGGAGGCCGCGGCGGCTGGGGAAACAAGCACTTCGCCACGCCGACAAGACAGATTCCGCGTTTCGCCAAATCCGGTATGCCCGGCGAGGAAAAAGACGTCGTGCTCGAACTCAAGATGATCGCGGACGTCGGGCTCGTCGGTCTCCCGTCCGCGGGCAAATCGTCTCTTTTGGCGGCGGTCTCCGCTGCGCGCCCGAAAGTCGCCGAATATCATTTCACGACGCTCGAGCCGTCGCTCGGAGTCGTGAGTACGGGCGGGGAGTCCGGATTCGTCATGGCGGATATTCCGGGACTCATCGAGGGCGCCTCGGAGGGGGCGGGTCTCGGCCACGATTTCCTCCGCCACATTGAGAGATGCAGAATGATCGTTCAGGTCGTCGACGTCGCCGGAACGGAAGGCCGTTCTCCCGTCGAAGATCTTGAGACGATATCCGAAGAACTTGAAAAGTTTTCGCCCGACATCGCGTCGCGGCCGCGACTGATCGCTGCGAACAAGGCCGATCTGCTCGCCTCGGGAGCGGACGAATTCAGCCTGATCCCCGACGTCTATGAGGGGGCGAAGGAACTCGAAGAGGCCGCCGCGGCGCACGGCTGGGAAGTAGTCTATATTTCCGCCGCGAAAAAAGAAAATACGCGCGAGCTCGTCGCCCGGATCGCCCGGATGCTTGAGGATCTGCCGCCCGTTCTGACCTACGAGGCGGAAATCGTCGACGACCCCGAAAAATCGACCGCGTCGCCCGACGACGTTACCGTAACGAAGGACGGAAACGTCTTCACCGTCGAGGGCGAGTGGGCGCGTCTGCTCGTCGACCGCGTCAACTTCGAGGACAGAGAATCCCTTATGTATTTTGAGACCTCGCTCAACAAAGCGGGCGTCATCGACAAACTGAGAGAGGCGGGATGCGCCGAAGGCGATACCGTTTCGATGTACGGCGTTGAATTCGATTTCGTTGAATAGGAGAACGGTATGCGGGAGCTGATCGAAAATTATTGCGACGAGTACGGGATCCCCGAAGAGGACAAAAAGGTCTTTGTCGATCTTTGGGAAAAGATCGACAAAGACGGGGAAACGGCGCGGAAATTCGAGGCTGCGCGCGAGATCCTTCTCGCCGCGGATAACGATTCGTATGACCTTTACTCTCCTCTTCTGCGCGAAATCGACTCCGCAACCGGAGCGCACGAATATACGACGGATATGCTCATCTTCCTCACCTGCATCGACGAGACGAGGAAGAGATACGAGGAGCGCGGGATCGATCTCTCGATATGGCGCGATTCGATGGGCGACGTCGCCGTCAAGTATCGCGAATGTCTCGCGGTATACGGTATTCCCGGGATATTCACGAAGGGCTGGCATTGCCGATTTTTCGTACCGAACCGCTTTTGGCTCGGACGTATGCAGTACGAAACGTGGGTCTGGGACAAGCCGTACGAATTCCACGGAATCAAAATGGGCGACACGGTGATCGTCTGTCACATCCCGTCGGACGGCAAGCCATTCGACCGTGAAGCGAGGATGGCCTCTTACAAAAAGGCGTACGAGTTTTACCGCGATCTTTTCCCCGACGGGAAAATGGCCGTATGCACGAGCAGCTGGCTCCTTTTTGAAGACCACAGGAAATTCCTCAAGGGGTGTCCGAACATCGTGAGTTTTCTGGACGACTTCGAAGTGATCGTACCAAACAGGAATTACGAGGACGGTCACGATCTGTGGCGTATCTTCGCCACACCTTCGGGCAACGTCGACTTATTCCCGACGGACACCGCGCTGAGGCGGTCGTACGTCGAATGGCTCCGCGCCGGGAACCGCCCCGGCGGAGGATTCGGGGCGTTCTTCATCGACGGTCCGGAGTTTTTCGCGAAATAAATTCCTCCGGGAATTTGCGAAAGGAATAACGAATAATAAATATCCCCCCGTAAAACGGGGGGTATTTCATTTTCGGGCATAGCCCTATATGTTACTGGCAGCGCACAAGTGCGCTTTTTATTGGCCTGCCAGCCATGCAACTGTTACTTACTACCCATAAATGGGTCCCGTGGGT
>JAFWPR010000100.1 GCA_017545225.1 Clostridia bacterium | reverse complement strand
GGGCCGATTTCGCGCCCGTTTTGCCCCTGTTTTCCGCCGTTATTCCGCCCCCGCGCGTTTGCGCGCGCGAAACTTTTTGTGCCCGCGTCAAAGCGCCCTTCATATAATCAAGACGAGGAGATTTCTCCTCGATTTGAAAAGGAGGTTCATAAAACTTATGGATCAACAAAGAGATTGCGGGAGTCCGCTCGACCGTATCGACGGTGACGTGCTCCGCATGATGCTCGGTGTCGACCCGGATGATGCCGCCGTGACGGTGCGCGCGTCCCGCCGCCCGGCGGGGAACCGCGGTTCGCAGAACGCGGGAAGAGGATGCTCCGGGCAAGGCGCCGCGGGAGCGACTTTTACGCTTCCCGACCTTTACGGCGCGCCGCTCGCCATGGTATACGCTCCGGTTCAGCGGTTCGACAACCTTTACGACCCCGAGGAAGGGCTCGAAGCGGGAACGATTTTCCGCGACCTCGACTTCCCGTTCTATCCGACCGGCTGCGCCTCGTGCGGCAGGGGAAGGTAAGCGAAAGGAGCGACGTGACGTGAACGAACAGAAAAAACTATTCAAGATGATAAGAGCGTACTCCTTCGCCGTGTACGAGACCGCGCTTTACCTCGACGGACACCCGGACGATAAGCGCGCTCTCGCGTACTTTACAAGATACAACGACAAGCTGAAGGAAGCGACGAACAGATACGAAAAGAGGTACGGTCCTCTGACCGTCTACGGCGCGGGAGGGACCGACGAGTGGACGTGGACCGCGACGCCGTGGCCTTGGGAATACGACTCAATTTAAGAAAGGAATCCTGGATCCGATATGTGGATTTATGAAAGAAAACTTCAATACCCCGTGAAGATCAGAAAGCCGAACCCCGCGCTGGCGAAGATCATCGTCAGCCAGCTCGGCGGACCCGACGGGGAACTCGGCGCCGCGACGCGGTATCTCAATCAGCGTTACAGCATGCCCTATAAGGAGATCGCCGGGATCCTTACCGACGTCGGGACGGAGGAGATCTCGCATCAGGAGATGATCGGCGCGATCCTTCACCAACTCACCCGCGAGCTGACGCCCGAGGAGATCAGAAAATCGGGTTTCGACGCGTATTTCGTCGACCACACCGCGGGCGTGTACCCCGCCTCCGCGGCGGGCGTTCCGTTCGACGCGAAGTACGTCGGCGTAAAGGGAGACGTCATCGCCGACCTGAACGAGGACCTCGCCGCCGAGCAGAAGGCGAGGGTGACCTACGACAACCTTCTGCGCCTGATCGACGACCCCGACGTCTGCGATCCGCTCAAATTCCTCCGCGAGAGGGAACTCGTGCACTATCAGCGGTTCGGAGACGGACTTCGCATAGCGCAGGACAATATGGATTACAGAAACTTTTACGGATACAATCCGGCGTTCGACAAAAAACGCGCCAGATAAGGGAATGGCTCCGCGGGTTTGCCCCGCGGAGCCAACATATTCGATTATCAGTCCAGGATCCCCTCTTCAAGCCCGCGGCACATAGGAGCCGTTCTGTCGCAGCGCGACTCAATTTTAACGTGTTCGCGCCTGCCCTCTGCGTTTGCCAGGGCGAGCATCACTTCGAGCGCGTGGTAAGTCAGACCGCAGTTCGCGCGCGGAGTCCTGCCGTCCCTTATCGCGTTCGCCATGTCGCACAGACCGAGACCGCGGCAGTTCCATCCGTAGTCGAAGGTGAGGTCTCTCTCCTCCCAGTCGCCCTTCCCGCGTATCCTGATCTTCCCTCCGCAGTTGTTCGGGTCGGGAACGATCATCGACCCCTCCGAGCCGTAGACCTCGATGAGATCGTACGATCCCGCGGGGAACACGTCGAACGACGTCGTCAGCGTGCCTATCGCGCCGTTCTCGAATTCCATGACGCCCGAGACGTGCGTCGGCACGTCGACTTTGATGACCTGACCGGCCTTCGGCTCGCTCGTTATCATCCTCTCGGGATACGTTATCCTCGACATCGACGTTACCCACTTTACCGATCCGAAAAGGTTTACGAACGCCGTCACGTAATACGGACCCATGTCGAGCATCGGACCGCCGCCCCTCTTGTAGTAAAACTCGGGGTCCGGGTGCCAGCTCTCGTGACCGCGGCATTTCATATATCCCGCAGCGCCGACGATCCCGCCTATATCGCCTCTGTCGATCATTTCACGCGCCGTCTGGATCGCCGCTCCGAGAAAGGTATCCGGCGCGCCGCCGAGCGCGAGTCCGCGTTCCTTCGCGAGCGCGACGAGTTCTTTTCCTTTTTCGAGCGACGTGGCGAGCGGCTTTTCGCTGTAAACGTTCTTCCCTGCGAGCAGCGCCGCCTTCGTCACTTCATAGTGCTCGTCGGGGCGGGTGATGTTCAGAACTATATCGACCTCTTTGTCCTCGAAGAGCTCGTACATATCTCCGTACAGCTTCGGGATCCCGTACTTTTTGACCGCGCGTCCCGCCTTTTCCCTCACGAGGTCGCAGACGCCGGCGATCTCGACTTCCTTATAAGATTTCGTAAGGTTTTCAAGATAGATGCCGCTGATGTCGCCGACACCGACGAAACCGATCTTCATTTTTCTCATTCTTATCACCTCTCAAAGCGGTCTTCCCGCCTGAACTCCCTGCGCCGCTTTTTTCATAATTATACCAAACGGACGGTTTCCTTTCAATTGCCGCACCGGAAAAAACGTCGAAAAAAATATCGCCTTACGTGTTGACACGATTATAATAATATGGTATAATCATCATTACCTCAAAAGGAGGGTTCTTTTTTTGCGCTGTTTTGTTCTCGGCGCAAAGACAGGATCCGCCGTTCCCGGAAGAGCGGCAGAGAACCGTTCGGCCGCGGTTTGAGGGAGGTACAAAAAGGCCGACAGGCCAAATAAAACAGGAGGTGCCGAAAATGAGAGTTAAGATCACTCTGGCGTGCAGCGAATGCAAACAGCGCAACTATGACACGATGAAGAACAAAAAGAACGATCCGGACAGGCTTGAACTCAACAAATACTGCCGTTTCTGCCGCAAGCATACCTTGCACAAGGAAACGAAGTAAGGAAAGGAATCCGAAATGGCTGACAAAGAAGAAAAGAAGGCTGTGGCGGAAAAAACCGCTAAAAAGCCTGCGAAGGCTTCCGGCAAGCCGTCCATATTCAAGAGGATCGGACAGTGGTTCAAATCTCTCAATTCCGAGAGAAAGAAGATATCATGGGCAACCTGGAAGTCGGTTCGCAAGAACACCTTTATCGTTATCGTCGTGGTCGTCGTCCTCGCTATCGCCATCGGCGTAGTCGACTATCTTCTCACGCAGGGGATCGTCGGACTGAGCAGGATATTCTGACGGTATGAGCGACATTAACGAAATGAACGAAGGACTGCGCTGGTACGTAGTCCACACCTATTCCGGTTATGAGAACCGAGTCATGGCGAACATCGAGAAGATCGTGGAAAACAGGGGTCTTTCCGACCTGATCGCGGAGGTCCGCATCCCCACCGAAACGATAGTGGAGACGGACGGCGGTTCGGAGAAGGAGATCGAGAGCAAACTGTTCCCCTCGTATGTTCTCGTCAAGATGGTCATGACGGACGAGTCCTGGCACGTGGTGCGCAACGTGCGCAGCGTCACCGGATTCGTCGGCCCCGGGTCGAAACCCGTTCCGCTCACCGATGCGGAAGTCGCCGCTATCATAGCGGACGAAGCGCAGGTAGTCAGCGTCTCCGCTTTCAATATCGGGGACGAGGTGGATATCGTCGACGGAGTCATGGCTGGCTTTTCCGGGATCTTGTCCGAGATCTCGCCGGAAGGCAGCGAAGTCACCGTCACCGTCCCGATGGCGGGACGCGATATGCCCGTTAAACTGGATATGAAGAATATCCGCAAAAAGGCCGCGCAGTAAAACGCGGCGAGGCCCGGACGGCGCCTTGAGCCGCCCAAAACGTGGGAGGGAGAAAATTTCATCACACATTCTCCCGTCAGATACCACATTCGGAGGTTAAAAGACAATGGCAAAGAAAATACTCGGCTACGTAAAACTCCAGCTTCCCGCAGGGAAAGCGACTCCTCAGCCGCCCGTGGGTCCCGCCCTCGGTCAGTACGGCGTCGCTATCGCTAACTTCACCAAGGAATTCAACGAGAGAACGAAGAACGACATCGGTCTGATCATCCCGGTCGTCATCACCGTTTACGCCGACCGTTCGTTCACGTTCATCACCAAGACTCCCCCGGCGCCCGTCCTGATCAAGAAGGCGTGCGGGATCGAGACTGCTTCCCCCACCCCGAACAAGACCAAAGTCGCTACGATCACCAAGGCTCAGGTCAAAGAGATCGCCGAGATCAAGATGAAAGACCTGAACGCGGGTTCGATCGAAGCCGCAATGAGCATGATCGCCGGTACTGCCCGTTCCATGGGCGTCGTCGTCGAAGAGTGAGGAGGGGCAGAAGATGAAAGGTAAGAAATATACTGACAGCAAAAAGCTGATCGAAAAAGGCAAGCTTTACGATCCCGACGAGGTATTCGCTCTCGTTTGCGAGACCTCCAAGGCAAAGTTCGACGAGACGATCGAACTTCATATGAGACTGGGCGTCGACTCCCGTCACGCAGACCAGCAGGTCAGAGGCGCTATCGTTCTTCCGAACGGTACCGGTAAGACCGCCAGAGTCCTCGTGTTCGCCAAGGGCGACCGTGCGGAAGAGGCTAAGGCCGCGGGCGCCGAGTACGTCGGCGAAGCGGATCTGGTCGAAAAGATCCAGAAAGAGAACTGGTTTGAATTTGACGTCGTTATCGCGACTCCCGACATGATGGGTACGATCGGCCGTCTCGGCCGTGTGCTCGGTCCTAAAGGACTTATGCCGAACCCGAAGGCGGGCACCGTCACGATGGACGTCGCCAAAGCCGTCAACGAGGCTAAAGCCGGTAAAATCGAATACCGTCTCGACAAGACGAACATCATCCACTGCCCGATAGGCAAGGCGTCCTTCGGTCCGGAGAAACTCCGCGAGAACTTTGACGCTCTCGTCGGCGCCGTCATCAAGGCGAAGCCGGCCGCTGCAAAGGGTCAGTACATCAAGAGCTGCGTCGTGGCTTCCACGATGGGCCCCGGTATCCGCGTAAACGGAGCCAAGTTAGGTTAAACAACGGAAATACCCGCCGTTTTTCACGGCGGGTGTTTTTCAAATAAGGAGAAAAAATGAGTGATATCATCAAAAACGGAGAACTGAAGGACTATCACGGCTTCGAGTGGCGCGTATTCGAGTTCGAGGGCAGGGAAGCGGACGTGATTTTCCCGAAAGAGCCCGATTATCTTCGCCGCTGGATCTGGCGCGCCGAGTTCCTCGATTGCGGTTTCGACACCGTCGACGTGGAAATGCTGAGGCGCGGATATTTCCTTGTATATTACAGAGTATCCGATATGTACGGCTGCCCGAAGTCGATCGGATATATGAAAAAATTCTACGATTTCATCGTGAACGAACTCGACCTTGACCAAAAGACGATCCTGTTCGGCTTCAGCCGCGGCGGTCTTTACTCGGTGAACTTCGCCCTTCGCTATCCCGCCATCGTCCGCGCGCTTTACCTTGACGCCCCCGTTCTCGATATCAAGAGTTGGCCCGGCGGACTCGGCGTCGGTCTCGGTGCGGAAAGGGAATACGCCGAGGCGCTCGAGTGCTACGGCCTTGACAGATCGTCCGTCCTCGCGTTCCGAGAGAACCCGGTCGACCGCCTTTACGAGCTCGCCGACGACGGTATCCCTGTCGTAACGGTCGCGGGAGATTCCGACCGCGACGTGCCGCACCTCGAGAACGCAGAACACCTGCATCGGGTATATACGGAGCGCGGTATGAAGGAACTTTACATCATCAAACCGGGTTGCGATCACCACCCGCACAGCCTCGAAGATCCGACCCCGGTCTGTGATTTCCTGTGCGATTGTTGACGTATTAAAAGCCGTCGGCTTTGGACCGACGGCTTTTTTCTTTTTATATACTTTCAAGCGCCGACTCAAGATCCGCGATGATATCCTTGACGTCTTCGATACCGACGCTGAGGCGCATCATGTCGGGACCGACTCCGCAGGCGATCAGCTCCTCGTCCGTCAGCTGACGGTGAGTCGAGCTCGCCGGATGGAGGATGCAGGTCCGCGCGTCCGCGACGTGCGTGACGATCGCGGCGAGCTTCAGGTTCTTCATAAACGTCTCCGCCGCGGCGCGGCCGCCCTTCACTCCGAAGGAGAGGACGCCGCACGAGCCGTTCGGCAGGTATTTTTTGCCGAGTTCGTAGTATTTGTCGCCGGGCAGTCCGCAGTACTGCACCCACGCGACCTTTTCGTGAGCGGAGAGGTATTTCGCGACGGCCTGCGCGTTCGCGCAGTGGCGCGGAACGCGGACGTGAAGCGTTTCCATTCCGAGATTGAGAAGGAACGCGTTGAACGGAGACGGCGCGGAGCCGAAGTCTCTCATCAGCTGCGCCACGCACTTGTTGATGAACGCGCCCCCCATGCCGAACCGCTCGGCGTAGACGATGCCGTGATAGCTTTCGTCAGGCGTCGTGAGACCGGGGAACTTGTCGGCGTGAGCCATCCAGTCGAACTTGCCGCCGTCGATCACCGCGCCGCCTACCGACGTCGCGTGACCGTCGAGGTATTTCGTCGTCGAATGGGTGACGATATCGGCGCCCCACTCGAACGGACGGCAGTTGATCGGGGTCGCGAACGTGTTGTCGACGATCAGCGGAACTCCGTGTCTGTGCGCCGCGTCGGCGAACAGTTCGATGTCGAGGACCGCGAGCGCGGGATTGGCGATCGTCTCGCCGAAGACGGCTTTCGTGTTCGGCTGAAACGCCGCGTCGAGTTCCTCTTTCGTGGCGTCCGGCTTCACGAACGTGAAGTCGATGCCCATCTTTTTCATCGTGACGGCGAAGAGGTTATACGTGCCGCCGTAGATCGCCGAGCACGCGACGATATGATCGCCCGCGCTTGCGAGATTGAACACGGCGAAGAGATTCGCCGCCTGACCGGACGACGTCAGCATGCCCGCAGTGCCGCCCTCGAGGGCGCAGAGCTTGGCTGCGGCGCTGTCGCACGTCGGGTTGGCGAGACGGGTATAGAAATACCCCGCCGCCTCGAGGTCGAAGAGCTTGCCCATCGCCTCGCTCGTATCGTATTTGAAGGTCGTGCTCTGAATTATCGGAAGCACGCGCGGTTCGCCGGTTTTAGGCGTATATCCCGCCTGTACGCATTTCGTTCCCTGTCCGAATTCCATATCATCTGTCCTTTCCCGGAGCTTCCCGCTCCTTTTCTTCCTAATATATTACCTCAAAAGACGCGTATAATCAAGCGATTTACTGTCTTTCCCGCAGTTCGACGCGTCGGATCTTTCCGCTTATAGTCTTCGGCATCTCGTCGAGGAATTCGACGACGCGCGGATATTTGTACGGCGCGGTGTGCTCCTTGACGTAGTTCTGAATCTCTTTTTTGAGTTCTTCCGTACCTTCCTTGCCCTTGACGAGCACGACGGACGCCTTGACGACCTGACCGCGGAGCGGATCGGGAACGCCGGTGACGGCGCATTCGAGGACGTAGGGCAGTTCCATGATGACCGACTCGATCTCGAACGGACCGATGCGGTATCCGGACGATTTGATAAGATCGTCGACGCGTCCCACGTACCAGAAATTCCCGTCCTCGTCGCGGTACGCGGTGTCGCCGGTGTGGTAGTACCCGTCTCTCATGACCTCGTCGGTCGCCTCTTTGTTGCGGAAATATTCCTTGACGAGACCGAACGGCTTTCCTTCCTTTATGTCGATGACGATCTCTCCCGTTTGACCCGCTTCGGCGCGTTTGCCGTTTGCGAGAAGGACGTCAAGCTTATACATCGGCGACGGGTGGCCCATCGAGCCCGGTTTCGGGACGTCGCCCGCGTAGTTTGCTATCGTCAGCGTCGTCTCTGTCTGACCGAAGCCCTCCATAAGGCGAAGGCCGGTATACTCGAGCCATTTGTAGTAGACTTCGGGGTTGAGCGCCTCGCCCGCGATCGTCGTATGTCTCAGGGACGACAGATCGTACTTTGAAAGATCCTCTTTTATAAAGAAGCGGTACATCGTGGGAGGAGCGCAGAACGTCGTGATATTGTACTTTTTGAAAAGCGGAAGGATATCCTCCGCGTGGAATCTGTCGAAATCGTAAACGAACACCGCGCCCTCGCAGAGCCATTGACCGTAGAGCTTGCCCCAGAGCGCCTTGCCCCATCCGGTATCGGAGATCGTCAGGTGAAGTCCGTCCGGCTCGACTACGTGCCAGTAACGCGCGGTGAGATAGTGGGCGAGCGCGTAGGTGAACGAGTGCGCCGCCGCTTTCGGATAACCCGTCGTGCCGGAGGTGAAGAGCATGAGCATCGTTTCCTCGCCGCCCACTCCGGGAACTCTTTCAAACGTGTCGGGGAAAGAACCGAATTCCGCGTCGAAATCGTGCCATCCGTCGACGTGTCCCCTGACGGAGATCATTATCATATCGTCGAATCCCGCGTCGCGCGCGCCGAGAGACGCCTGGTGCGCCGTATCGCCGTCCGCGGTACAGAGGATCGCGCGGGCGTCCGTCGCTTTGAAGCGGTACTCGAAATCCTTCTCCACGAGCATATTGGTGGCGGGGATCGGAACAGCTCCGATTTTATGAAGGGCGAGGATAACGGGCCAGAACTGCCAGTGGCGTTTGAGGACGAGCATAACGACGTCTCCGCGGCGAATGCCGAGTGAGACGAGATAGTTCGCCGCTTTATTTGAAAGCCGCCGCATATCGTCGAACGTAAAACGCTTTTCGTTTTTATCTGCGTCGAGGTGGATCATCGCGAGACGGTCCGGCGACTTTTCGGCTATCGCGTCGACGGTGTCGTACGCGAAGTTATAGTTTTCGCAGTTTTTGTATTCGACGGCGACGGGATACCCGTTGTCTTCTTTTACGGAGATGAACCGGAGAGCGACGGGATCTTCGGGCAGCTCGGGCAGGGTGACCTTTTCTCTGACCGTCTTCTTCTCGGTCAACTCGTCCGGGTAGTCGTACGCCGTTCCGCCGGAACTGATGGTGACGGCTAAGAACTCACAGTCCTCGCCCCACGCGATCATGCCGTGCGGGAGGGAAGAGTCGTAGTAGATCGAGTCGCCCTCGCCGAGGATCTCGATCCTTCCGTCGACGGAGACCTTCAGCGTTCCCTTGAGGACGTAGTCGAACTCCTGACCCTCATGGTGAGCGAGTTTGATCGGAAGATCGGCCTCCTCGGGGACCCACGGCGCCTTGACGACGAACGGCTCCGCGATCTTTCCGCGGAAGAGCGGGGCGATATTGTTGTACGAAAAGCCTTGTCTGCGCGCGATCGGCAGACCGCTGCCCGCTCTGTTGACGCAGTACGCGTTCAGAGTCGCGCTTTCTCCGGCAAGCAGATCAACGGTCTCGACGCCGAGCCGGGCGGCGCACTTGTATATGAAAGTGAACGAGAAGTCGGTGTTGCCCTCTTCAAGGGCGCGGTACGCCTCGACCGTCGTACCTGTCGCGGTCGCCATCTCCTCGACGGAGATCTCGCGGATCTCGCGCAGGGTCCTGATCCTTGAAGCTACGTCTTTCAGAACGTTTTCCATAATGTACCCCTCCTTAGGGTCGAGCGGTAAAAAAATAAGCCCGTCTCATCTTTGAGACGAGCGAACGCCCGCGTTACCACTCAAATTGCGTCTCAGCAGACGCCTCTCTGCGGGCTCTGACAAGCCCTCCGCCTTGACGCAGCGGGTCGCGGGGAACTATTACTCGGACGCGTGAGGCGGCCTTTCCTTTCCCGACTCGGAAGTGATAGCGACGCGACGCCTTGCCGTCCGCTTTCCACCGCCGCGGACTCTCTTGAGACAGGACCTGTCGTGCGCAGTCTTCGTCACAGTCTTTCAACTGACCCGATTTTACCACACGAAGAACCTGTTTGTCAACTGTGATAATTATAAAAGGATAAGTTGAAAAAAGCGCGCCCGTATGTTAAAATTATCAAAAAGAACGAACCGGGGAGGATATCATGACCTGGGAAGAACTCGAGAAAACGTGTAAAGAGTGTACGCTTTGCTCTCTGTCCGAGACGCGGACGAACTGCGTGTTCGGCGTGGGGAACCGCGAGGCGCGCCTGATGTTCGTCGGCGAGGCGCCGGGAGAGAAAGAGGACCTGTCCGGCATCCCGTTCGTCGGCGCGGCGGGTCAGCTGCTCGACAAATACCTGACGGCGGTCGATATCGACCGAGACAGCGTATATATCGCGAACATCCTCAAATGCCGTCCGCCGAAAAACCGCGACCCGGACCCGGAGGAACAGGATAAGTGCATCGGTTATCTGCGAGAACAGGTGCGCCTGATCCGCCCGGAGATAATCGTCTGCCTCGGCAGGATCGCGGCGATGCGCCTCATAAAACCGGATTACCGCATCACCGCGGAGCACGGGCAGTTTGTAAAAAAGGGGAACTTCACCCTCACCGCGGTCTACCATCCCGCCGCCCTCCTGCGCGACCCGCGCAAGAAAGAGGACATGTACCGGGATATGCTCAAAATCAAGGAATTCCTCGATGGGAAATAAAGAAAAAGGGCTGTGACGACAGCCCTTTTAAGTTTGTCCGCGATTATTCCTTTTCCTCTTCTTCGTCGCCGAAGAGCGGTTTTTTGCACGACGGGCAGACGACCTCGTCGGGATCGGTGGACTCGTCGAAATAGATCTTTTCGCCGCAGTTCGGGCACAGAGCGCAGCGGAAGCCGCCCTCTCTCAGATCGCACTCCTCGTCGTCGCACTCGTCGCAGTTTCCGTCGCAGTCGTACTCGTCGTCTTCGTCGTCGAGATCGTAGACGATATCTTCGAGGAATTCGAGATCTTCGTCGATCTCTTCGATGTATTCGCCGTAATCCTCAACGTCCTGTTTCAGTTCTTCGAACTCTGCGGCCATTTCGTCGACCGCATCAACGAGCGCCTTGATGAGTTTTCCCTCGGGTTTCGAGACGTCAAGATCAAGTCCCTCGAGCAGTCCCTTGATGTAGGCTGTTTTTTCTCTCATATTCATTGTCTTACGCCCTCTCGAGATATTCGCCGGTACGCGTGTCTATCTTGACCTGATCGCCGACGTTGATGAAAAGCGGAACTCTGATGACCGCGCCGGTCTCGACCGTCGCGTTCTTCGACGCGCCCTGCGCGGTATCGCCTCTGACGCCGGGCTCGGTGTCCGCGACTTCGAGGACGACGAACATCGGCGGTTCGACCGCGAACGGCTTTTCCTTATAGGAGATGATCTTGCAGATCATTTCCTCTTTTACGAACTTGAAGTTGTCGCCGATCAGATCGCGCCCGATCGGAGTCTGCTCGTATGTTTCCATATCCATGAAATAGAACAGATCGCCGTCGTTGTAGAGATACTGCATCTCTTTGCGCTCGATGCGCGCTTCCGGATATTTATCGGTGGGAGAGAACGTGCGCTCCACGACCGCTCCGGTGATGACGTTGCGGAGCTTCGTGCGGACGAAAGCCGCGCCCTTGCCGGGTTTGACGTGCTGGAATTCGATGACCTGCATGACCGCGCCGTCCATATCGAACGTTACTCCGTTTTTGAAATCGCCTGCTACTACCATAATCAAAAATCCTTTCGGGTTTATTTTTTACCTTTTAATTATACAACAATGATTTTCGTATTGCAATAGTCAATTTGACGCGGGAAACCTTATCACGTCCGCGTCGCGGGCGGGAAGAGTAAGCTTCACGGTTCCGTTTTCCGCTCTGACCGACCGGAGGCCCCAGATGCTTTCGCCGAACTCCGCCCCGCGCGCGTCGAACGTGAACTCTTTTTCCTCATCCGTCACGTTGAAGACGCCTACGTATTCGCCGCCGCCGTCGCGGATTCTTACGACCGAAGTATCGAAACGGTCGACCTCCGGCGCCGTGTCGGGCGTGCCGAGAAGGATCATGGCGTCGCGGAGGTTTTCATCCGTGTACTCCGTCATATCGTCGCCGGACAGCATCATCCCTCCGGAGACGAACATAAGGCACTTGTGGATGCGGATCTCGTGATCGGTGAGCTCCGAGCCGCGCTGGTTGATAAGCGTGAACACGTCGGGATCGTTGACCCAGAATACGCCGTTCATCCAGCCGCGGAGCGTGATCTCCTGAGAGAGCATCCTGATCGTTTTGATATCCCTTGCAAGATCGCCCGATATCCTCATCGCGTTGACCGAACCGATCGACGGCCACATAGGGGCGTTGCATCCGAGGATCACGGCGCCCTCGCCGGCCCCCTCGAAGATCGCCTCCATTCCTTCGCGGTAGGCTTCGACCGACGTCGCGCCCTCGCGGTATCTGACGCCGTTCTTGAAACAGCCCCACACGTTAGCGTCGAGCTTGAAATATTTGATATTCATTTTCTCTCTCATCGTGCGGAAGACGTGAGTGAGATATCCGCGCGTGTCGGGGTTCGTCCCGTCGAGCATATACCACGGGCCGTACCGCCATCCCTCGTAGGTGAACTCGCCCGAGGAGAGAGGCGCGCCCTTTTCGTCCTTGACGAAATATTCGGGATGTTCCCTGAATACGCGCGATTCCGCCTGCGCGATGAACGGAGCGACCCAGATCGCCGACTCGCAGCCGTTTTCGTTTATCTTCGCCAGAACGGAGTCGAGATCGCCGAACTTGGGACTGACGTACAGCCAGTCGCCCATATATTCCTGATATCCGTCGTCGATCTGGATGTATTTCAGTTCGGGCAGATTCTTCGAGATAAAATCGGTGTTGCGGTCGACGTCGTCCTTCGTGACCTTAGGGCCGAAGCAGTACCACGAGCACCATCCCGCGGGTCTTTCGGAAAGTTCTCTCTTCGGGTGATGCGCGCTTATCAGCCGTCCCGCCTCGGAGAACGCGAAAGACGAGTCGACGTCTTTCATAACGGTGAAATATTCGGTTTCAAGCGTCTCGCCCGGAGCGATCACGACGTTTTCGAGGTCGAGGACCATCTCGAGCGTCTCTTCGTTCCACTGTATCTTGCCGTTGAACCGCCTGCACGAGGTGAAAACGTACAGATCGCAGTTTCGCTCCGCCGTTTTCACCGCGAAGAGATTGTAAACGGTGTTGAAGCCGTCGCGCTGAGGCAGTCTGTAGTGGTCTTTGTCGGACAGGTACGTTATGTTTCTCGGCGCGCCGACCGTTCCCCTGTACTGGCTGAGCATCTGATAGCCCTCGCCGTAGATCGGGGCGTTGGGAGAGTACCCGTGATCGATGCTCAGCACGGCGATCTCGCCGGGGCGAACGGGCGCGGAACCCACGTTCGTTACGAGCGCGACGGATTCCGCTCCTCTTTTTTCGATTTTTACGGAAATGCTATTCACGAAGACCTCCCGTCAGAAACTTCTGCCGCCGCTCGAGAAGCTTCCTCCCGAGGAGTGGCCGCTCGAGAAAGACGAGCCGTGGCTTCCGCCCGACGAAGAGTTATTCTGCGGCTTTGCGTGGCGCGTGACCGTGGTGTACAGATAGTCGCATCTGCGGTTGCGGACCGTGTATGTGTCCCGGAGCAGATAGTTGTTGGCGGTACGCGGCGGGGTGATCTTCATCTGCTTTCTGAGAGAGGAGACGCGGATACCGCCTCCGATCAGACCGACGAGCAGACCCGCGCCGACGATCATGACGGGGGACGCGCCCTCGTCCTCTCCGCTCCGCTCGTATTCCGAGTATGAATCGTCGCGCACGTATCTGTAGTTATGATCATCCGGCGTCCAGTCGTCGGTCGCGGCGATCTCGGCAAAGAGAGACTCGACGTAATCCGCGTGGAGCATGAACGCCTCAAAGTAGTCGCCTGAGCGAATGGTCGAGTCGACCGTCTCGTCGATCTCGTACGTTATGTCTTCGTTGAAAATACGTTCGCAGGAGTTGATCGACGTCGTTCTCCAACAGCGGTTCGACGTGTCGAAGCAGAGGAAGAATACGACCGCGCCGTACCCGTCGCCCTTGCCGTAGCCGTTGAAATGCAGGAAATCGGACGAGTAGTATTCGGGAGAAAGGCCGTGCAGATCGTCGTCGGTGAAGGCGACGTAACCGATCCCGTACTTTTCGACGATCGCTTCGATCTTCGCGCCGAGCTGCGCTTCCTGCTCGTCGGTCATGATATCGGCGTCGTCGACGACGTACGGCAGGTTTTCACCGTGGAAATCGCTGAAACCGTCGGTGTCGAGCGGGTACCAGTACGGCATACCGTTTTCGTTATCCGATTTGTCGGAGCTGAGCAGAGGCGTATCGGCACAAACCGCGATGCACGCGGCTGTGAGGATAAACGCCGCGAAAAGAATGCAAATGATCTTTTTCATCAACGTCACCCCCTCACCTGAATAAGAAATACACGATAAGCGAGGCAATCGCTCCGAGACCGGCAAACCAGCCGCCGAAGAAAAGCCACGATTTGAGTTTGCTTATCGGCAATTCTCCGACTACCTTTCCGGTCTGTCCGTTGACCGCGAATCTGTAGTTCTTGTCTTCGTATTTCACGTTCAGAACGTAAACGGGGAGCATCACGTATCTCACCGTCGGATGCGTGAGGTTCATAAGGCTCTTCCTGACGCTGACGGTCGTGAAGTCGCTCGCCTCCGAGCGGATCACGCTTTCCGCGCTGTTTTCCATTCTCTCGTTAGCGCGGGGAATGCTCACGTCGGGATCCTCGTCGAAGCGGTCGGCGAGAAAACCGGAGAGATATACGGGGTCGAACTCTCTCATTTCCGAGTAGTCGAACGGTTCGAGCGCGTCCATGACGTCGTTGTCCATCTTCGTCGACGCGTCGACGGGAACGCCCGCGAAATCCATCGAGCCGCTGACCGAGAGCAGAAAGTGTTTCGTTTCCGTGTAGTCGTAGCGCGAATCGGACCACATCCTGACCCTCGTCGCGTCCATGACCATCGTGCCGTCCATACCGGCGTCAAAGAGCCAGAACGGAACGTACACTCCGCGGATCTTCTCGAGCGTGTGGCGGTCCTTGAAATTCCCGGGGAGCAGTTTCTTGCCTTTGAAGTGCGCCAGAACCGCATCGATCGCACGGTTTTTGTCGATCTTGAACGGAATGACGCCGCCCGGTTTGAGACCGCCTTCGAGACGGTCGGTAATGACGATCTCGTTGTCGCAGTACGGGCAATGCGTCGCCGCGGTCGTGGCGTCCGTCTCGACGGTCGCGCCGCATGAGCGGCACACGTAAACGACGCTGTTTTCTATCCTCTCGGCGTTTTCCGCGAGGTTTTTCTTATAGTCGCCCCAGTCGAACTCCGCTTCCTGTCTGTCGTACGAGTCCAGCAGCTCGATCACTTCCGGATCGTACTCGTTGCCGCACGAATCGCAGACGAGTTTGCCCGAGGGGTCGTACCTCAGAGGCGCGCTGCACGACGGACACTTGTACGATTCAAGTCTTTCACTCATCGTCTGTCATCCTTTCCGCTTTTTCGGTGAAGGCGCTCCGGTGCGCTTTCCGACGCGTTTGTTATTATATCAAATCAATATAAAGTATAACATAAAGCCGTCTTTCATGTCAATCGGACACGCGCGAAAGATCGCCCCGCGGGATCCGTTCCGCGGGGCGATCTTTACTTTTTTTCGTCAGTTTTTCGCTCTGTAGAGGAAGGTCACGACCTGACCTCTGGTGCAGGTGTCCTCGGGCGAGAAGTGAGTCTTGTCCGTGCCGAGCGTGACGCCCTTCGCCACCGCCCAGAGGACGGCGTCGCGGAAGTAGTCGGCGGCCTTCACGTCCTTGAAGGGATTCGAAGCGGATCCCGCGGACGGAGAACCGGAAGCGCGCCACAGGAACGTGACGATCTGTCCTCTCGTGCAGGTCTCTTCGGGCGAGAACGTTTTCGCGCTCGTACCATTCGTTATCTCGTTCTCGACCGCCCACAGAACCGCCTTGTAGAAATAGTCGTCCGCTTTAACGTCGCGGAACGGGTTCTTCGATCCCGCGGGCTCGGGGCATCCCGCCGCGCGCCACAGGAACGTGACGACCTGACCGCGGGTGCAGCCCTCTTCGGGAGAGAACGTAGTCGCGCTCGTGCCGTTCGTTATATTGTTCGCGACAGCCCACGCGACGGGTGCGGCGTAATACGCTTCGCCGGGTACGTCGGTGAACGAAGGCAGCGGCGCGTCGCAGAGGAACGAGTACGTCCTGACCTTCGAATCCTGATATCCGCTGCGGACGGCGTAAACTCTCAGCGTCGTGTCCTCGGTTATCGCGATCGGCTCCGTGTAAAGGGTTCTCGCGGGGCTCTCGTCGTCGCACGGGCACGTTCCGTCGAGCGTATAGTAGATCCGGACGTTCTCGGTCGCGCACGTGAGCGTGATCTCCGTGCCGTAAGGCACGCGGCTTCCGTCCTCAACGCTCGCCTCGACCGCCGCGCAGACGAGGCGTTCGGGGGCCTCCGTGACGTCGACGTCGGCATAGAACGCGCATACCGTGCCGGCGTACGTCGAGACGCCGTTGACGCGCACTCTGTACGACGAATTCCTGTCAAGCGGCACGGCCGCCTCCGCAGCCATCGTCAGACCGTCTTCGATCTCAAGCGGCGCGAAGGAAACTTCTTCAAGCGTTTCGCCGCCGCACTCGAGCGTTATCAGCCCGCCCTCGATATCCGACGCCCTGACCGGTTTCGAGAACTCAAGGCGAAGACCTGTTTCCGTCAGTACGGGCGTCACCTCGAACGGATCTGTGCTGATCATATTCCGGTTGACGTCGAGCCACACGGGCGGGACGTCCATCTCACCCGAGTATACGGCCTCGCCGCCGTTGTAGCCCTCTTTGAAGTATCTGACGCGCCACGTGCCGTCCGGAACGTCCCAGCGGTAGAAGCCGCTCGCGTCCGTCACGTATTCCGCCTTCTGGTCGTTGTAGTCGGGCGCTTCCTCCCAGAGCTTCCACTCGCCGCCGTCGAGATATTCGATCGAAACGGTGACGCCCTCGAGAGGATTCGAAAGCAGTCCCTCGTATACGGTACCGGACGGGTCTATGATCCTCTTCGGCTTGACCTTGACGGGAGCGGGATCGACGAGCGTGTAGTTCTTCGAGCGCTCCTTGAGCCAGTCGGTGAGATCGACCGGATCGGGTTTGTGCTCTTCGCACGCGTCCGGATCGTATTTCCCGTACGCTTTTCTCATCGCCGTCTCGGCTTTGTAGTACGCCTGCCATGCGGCGGTGTCGTCGAAGAACTTCTGATTGTCTCTCGCGAGATCCTTGTTCTTATCGTTTATCGCGCCTATGACCGTGCCGGCGAACGGGATCGGAATGAATCCCGTCGCGGAGACGGCGATATTGAATCCCGACAGCGCCTTGTTGCTGATATTGCTGTTGGAGAGGACCTCGGCGAAATCGAAGTCCGCCATCTTTCTTATCGTTGCCAGCGAGGACCGGACGGATCCCGCTCCTCCTTTGTAGCACGTCAGTTTCGATTCGTAGTACGCGAGCGATTTATCGAGATTTCCTTTCAGCTCGGCGATGAGTTTTTCCATTGCCGACTCGGCTTTTCTGTCCTCTTTGCCTTCGAGCGCGGCGGTCATTCCGACGGAGGCGACGTTAAGCACCGTTCCGAATCCCTCGGCGAATCCTTTGGCGATCTTTGCGGCTGATGCGCTCTTTGCGAAAAGGTGTCCGGAGTCGACGAGCGCCTCGGGGGCGTTTGTCGACAGGTCGAGCATAAGGCCTCCGACGGTCTCCTTCGTGCTTTGGCTTACGCTGAACGAGCCGCCGTCTCCGGCCCCCGCGCGCACTGCCGCGGAGCGTACCGCCCGGAGGACGGGAGAGCCTGACGCGGTCCCTCCTTCGGGGATCGCCGATACGTCGACGAGCATCGACCACGCCGTCTCAAGGACGATATCCGCGGTTCCGTCTTCGTTCAGAACGACGTACGCTTTTTCGTCCGCTCCGGCGTATTTTATGAAGCTGCCGCCTCCGAACGAACGCGAGAGCGAACCGCTCTTTTCAGAGAGTTCCGCGATCGCCTCAGCGGTATCCGAGGCTGCGACCGGTTTGATCTCGATCTCGTTTTCTATCGAGAAGCGCGCCCCGCCCGAGTAGGGCAGAACGACGGGGACGTCCTCGTCGACCGTAGGATCGAACGCGCCTTCGATCTCGCTGAGCGAAAGGCCGTCGAAGTTGAATTCTGCGAAATCGCACTCGAGCGCGCCGTTCAGCACGTACGGTTCGTCCATTTCAGCCACGGAGCGCGCGAACTCGCGGAACTCCGCGGCATCCGCCGCGGTCCCGCTGAACGAAGCGGGCCCGTCGTCGGGAAGCGCCGGCTCGTAAAGCGGAGTCAGATCGTAGTCGACCGACATCGCGCCGTAATTCGCCGCGTTGTAGACCGTGTAGTACCGCGTGGAGTACGGAACGTCCTTCTCGTCGATCCCGAGTTCGTCGATCTTCAGATCGAACGTTTTTTCATCGAGCGCGATGAAGTCGTATTCGTACGAGAATTTGCTCTTATCGGGCGTGACCGTCAGATACGGGTCGCGCACCCGCCGCGCGTCGGTAAGACCGTATCGGTCGGCGGCGACGTCGTCAAACTCTATCTCGACGCAGACGCCGGTAAACATGTAACCCGAGTCGAACGTGAGGATCGCCGAGTCGAGCGCGGGGAACGATCCGGTCTCGTCGGGATATCCCGTGACCTCGCACCGGTTGTCGTTGAAAACCCAGTATATCTTTATCTTCGACGGCACGACGCCGGATGACACGTATTCGGTCCGCCCCTGCCCGAGCAGGTTGCCGTCAGAGTCGCGGAACGTGACCGTGAACGTGTCGGACGAGCCGTCCGTCGGATATTCGAGCATCGTTTTCCAGTATCCGTATCTTGATACGGCGATCGTCTGAGTGAGCGTTCTGCCCGGATCACGCTCGGACGTTACCGTCGCGGTGATATCGCGATTTCCGGCTCCGCGTCCGGACGCGGGCGCCGTCGGTCTCAGCGTCGTCCCTCTGACCGAGAACGAGAACGTCTCGACCGTGCAGACGCCGCGGCAATAATCGTATTTTGAATGATCGACCGTTCCCCGTTCGACGTCGAGATGGGCGGAGATCCCGGTCCCGTCCGCGGAAACTTTGCCTGACACCATGACGACGCCTGAGACGGTCGAGGCGCTCTCGGGGATAACCAGATCATCCGTGCCGTTGACCGTCGGCGCGACCGGTCTGCCGTCCCCGTCGCGTAAAGACGCGCTGACCGAGTCGATCACGAAGCGGCTGCCGAAAGTGTTGAGGTCGAGCGTCCTTTGGAACAGCGTCCCTCCGGGAACGCACGCGAGGTGAACGGCGAAAGTGACTCTCTCGCCGGCGAGCGCGGCGTCCTTGTCGGGAGTCACCGTTATCGACTGGATGCCGGGCGCGCCCGACACGGGCTCCGCCGGAAGATCGAGACGCACCGCGGCGTCAGTTTCCGTCAGCGTCACTCCGCGTAGGACCGCGCCGCAGACCGTCGCGGGTACCGAGACCGCGCCGCCCGAGGCAAACTGTCTTTCAAGCTGCGCCTGCTCTTCTCCCGTGCCGACGTACATGAGCATATCGTATTCACCGTAGGGAAGACCGTCTATGTTATGGGAAAGGACCGCCCCGTCGTTTCTGTACGGCAACTCGAACGACTGACTGTAGAGAGAGCCGTCCGCCGTGTTCCTGAATACGTAAGTAACGGAGTCCCCCTTGACGGCGCGTCCCGTGCGCAGCTCGACGCGCGGCGTATCGGCGATACGAAGTCCCATGATCTCTGCGGGGATGACGCCTCCGTCCTCGTCTTCGATCGCGCTGACGGTCCAGCGTACGTTTCCTTGGCCGTTCCGGGCTATTTTCAGCTGTGATGAGATCCCGTCCGCGGTGATGCTTCCGTTCTCGTCGCATGGGACGGTATAGAAGACCTGACCGGAGATGAGTTTTGCGCTCCCGCCCTCGTAATCATGTACCGTGGTGCCCGAAACGGATCTTTCGGTGAAGCGGGCGTCCGTGCCGAATACGAGTTTCAGTCCGCGATCGAAGTCGACGCGCGGATACGGGATACCGCCCACCCTGAATCCCATGGCGACCCCTTCCTGACCGTAGGCGCCGTTCGTCGGGTACGTCAGGATATCGCCCGGGATGAGAGTCCACTCTCCCGTAACGCGGTCCGAGTAATACACGTCGAAGTCTGCGGTGAGTCCGCTGCGGTACGCCGAGGATCCCGTGCCGAGCTCGTCCGAGAAGAGCAGCACCTCGAGATCGAGAAAGACCGATCGCACGTAAGTGAGCGTCGGCAGGCCGTCGGGGCCCGTCCCGTTCTCGGGGACGGTGAATTCCACGGGATCGCCGATCACGTCGAGGTCGGTCGAGCCGACGATGCGCATCGTATGCGTCTCGCCCGTTTCAAGACCGCGGAGATCGAGCTGACCCGTGCTGTGATACCACGTCGTGAACCTGCCGTTTTCAAGCTCGAAGTTCACGTCGCCGGTCGGAGTCGATCCGTCCTCAGCCGACACGACCCTGACGTATGCGAAATCGTCGCCGAGCCCCCCGACCTCTATCGTTCCGCGAACGGAGAGCTCCGCGCCGGGGACGAATCGGAATCCGTCGTCCGAGAGGATCTCCCCTCCTTCATACGGGATAAACGCGAGCGACGTATCGGCGGGGAGGAGTCTTATCACGACGTCTCCCCGGTATCCGGCGGCCTTCTCGATGAAGAAGGTTGAGACGCCGTCCCCGGACGCCGCGGCGGTGACGGTCGGCTGCGCGCCGATCATGAGGTCTTTATTGAACGCAGAGCAGGACAGCGCAAAGTCGTTATCGTCCGTCGCCGCCGTCAGCTTTATTTTGTCGGGAAGCGAGGACGCAGCGACGAAGACCGAGCCGCTTTCGGTCTCAAAGTCGGCGAGCGAGCCCTTCATAACGAAAGGTTCGCTTCCGATACGGAAGGTGACTTCCGCCTTCCCGAGAACGTCTCTCTCGACCGTTCCTTTCAGAGCGCCTCCCGACGGAGTGAACTCAAAGGAATTGCGGCCGTATTTCGCCGTCGCTCCGTCGAATGACGCCGAGAGGGGATAGTCCGCGGTCGGCAGGACGAGCCTGTAGACCGACGCGACCCCGAGACCGCCGAGATCGACCGTATCGAGCGTCATCGGCGATCCGTCGAACCGGCAGGAGAACGTGACGGACAGTAAAGCCGCCGCGTCCTCGGGGATCTCGAGATCGCCCCTGAAACCGTCCGCCTTCGCGAGCGTCGCGGAGACGGACCCCTCAGCGCCTGAAATATCGGTATAGTTCAGCGTCGCCGTGACCGAAGTCACGTCTGCGGTAACGTCGGCGTCCGGCGTGAAGACCGACGCGAGCGCGCCCGTTTTGCCGTCCGCCGTCGTCAGGATCCCGCTTTTGACAGAAGCGTCTTTAAGCGAGTATGAGCCGACTCCGCGGAACGGAGCCAGCGGATCGTTCACGCGGACGGGGACCGTGCCGGCAGATTCTTTCTCTCCCGCGGAAGCCGTGAGCGTGAAATACCAGGGACTCTGTCCCCACGCGGCGCGGTCGATCGGGACGGATATTCCCGTCGCGGTCTTCGCGGCGGTCGCGACAAGGGCGCGACCCCATCCGTCCGCATCCGTTCTGTATATACTGAATCCCGTGAGTCCGTCGAACGAAAGGGCATCCCACGAGAACGTTACCGAATTATCTTCGGCACTTGCCGAAAAACCTGTCGGAGTCTCGACCGCAGTTTCGCCGCCCACGGGAACGAGCGCGGTCGCGGACGCGGTGAATTCGACCGACTGACCTCTCCTGAACGTCGCGGTTGCAGTTATCTCTTCAGAGGCGGACGGGGCGGTGAACGTGAAGTACGTTGAGGTATTTGTCCCCGCCGCCGTTACGGGCGAGCCGTCGCTCCGGACCGCGTCGGTCGTCATAAAGGCGAAGTCCTCTTCGCTGACGAGGACGATGCACGTGAGGCGGTAATCTCCGACGGTAAGCAAAAGGTCTCCGCGGACGGTCTCTCCCTCGGAAAACGGTCCGGCCTCTCCCGTCTCGGCCGACGTGAATACGAGTTCGGTCGAGTAGGCGTCCGCTCCGAGATCACGTGACGGAACGGTGAGAGACACGGCGCTTCTGATCGGGCCGGTCTCTTTTTCCCAGAACATGATCTTCGACTCCGCGAGTTCGCCGCCCGCCGCTGCGATACATGCCTTGCCGTAATCGCCCGGCTTTATTCTGAGATCGCGAGTTACGTACGACACGGTATGGGATTCCATGTCAAAATCGTAAGTAACGAGCTGTGAGGAAACGACGGCAGAACCGAGATCTCCTCCCGTGATGTAGGCGGTCAGCGATACGGTATCGGCGTCGTCGAGGCCGTCCTCGCACGCCGAGACGGTGACGAATCTTCTTCCGGAGGTGAAATCGACGGAAGCGCCCGACCGTCCGACCGTGACCTTTTCCCAGTCCGCGAACGGTTCGACGCCGACCCCCGTCACGATCTCGGAGGAGGCGTCGGCGGAGGTCGTGACGAGCATCTCGCCCTGCGACACGTAAAACGGTACGCCGTCGGGGACAGCCCCGCAATGATCGCTCGGAAAACCGACGCCCGCGTCCGACACGCCGGGTCCGTTTCCGTATTCGTACTCTTCACCGTCGGCTCCCTCGTCGTTTTCGGGAAGAGCGGGGATCGTATGACCGTCCGCGATGAAGTATGCGCGCACTTCGGAGAAGCCGTCGACCGGCCCGTAAGTTACCGGGTCGTACGTCTGACCGATCGGGACGGGCGTGACTTCGAGCGGGACGCACCCGTCGAAGAAATCCGCTCCGACGGCGAAGCCCGACGCCATATCCGCCTCGGTCAGACGGCGCAGAACGGTGCGATACGCCGGGTCGCCGTCCGAGGGGGTCCCTCCCCCTCCGCTTCCGCCCGAAACGGACGGGGGAGTATATCCGGGGGGCGCGTAATCGGGAAATTGGATCATCATTTCGATCATTCCGCGCTTGGCGGAAAGATCGTAATTGAAATACGGACTTGAGTAATCCATATACGCGTCGACGTAGTCTCCGACGGTATCCGCGACGATCTCGTCATAGTCGTCGTCGTAATCCGGGTCGTACCAGTCGTCGGCTTGAGCGAGCAGTTCTTCAACGGAGAACTTATCGAGCTGCCAGCCCTCCTCTTCGTCCTCGTTCCATACCCAGAAAGCGTCCTCTTCGAGCAGATCGCCGTACCACGCGAACAGCTCCTCGGCGGTCGCGTCGTCGTCGGGTATCCCGAGCGTCGGGACCGCTTTCCCGTACTGTGCGACGTAGTAGAGGTCAAACTCCGCCTCGATCTGCGCGTCGGTGAGATCTGACGATCCGCCCGAGCCGTCCGATCCGGAGTCCCCGCTCTGCCGCGGGGTGTACGACACGACGGCGTAATACCCGGCGCCGCGATCGAACAGTTCGTCCGTCGTCGCTCCGGCGCGTAAAGTTCCGCCGAGATCGTCCCATTCGACCGCGACGGTCGCGTCCGCCCGCGCGTCGAACAGCGTGACGGATAGCGTCCCCTCTTCGTACGCTTCCGCGTCGTAGGTGATCGCCCATCTGCCTCCCGCCGCAGAGACGGCAGCGGGAACGAGAGCCGCGAGCATCGACAGTATCAAGGCCGCCGACACCAGTTTTTTGAAATAATTCATTACAGTCCTCCGTTTTTCTCCGGCAGATCGCCGTGAGCCGACCGATTTTTGATAAATTGTCTAAATGTATAATAACATATATAGCGATTTTATTCAAGTTATAATAAAGAACGGCGTTTTTTACTTGACGGGACGGTGACCCCGCGGTAAAATAGAAACGGAAGGATCTGAAAAAAGGAAGGGATAGGAATGAACGAAGTCATAAAAGCGATGCTCGAAAGAAGGAGCGTCCGCAGATTCAAGCCCGATATGCCGAAAAAAGAGGATATCGACTCGATAATCGAGGCGGGTCTTTACGCGCCGAGCGGGATGAACCGCCAGTCGGCGATCATCGTCGCGGTGACGGACAAAAAATTTCGCGGCAAGCTTGCCGCGGACAACGCGGCGATCATGGGCAGGGAAGGGGACGATCCGTTTTACGGGGCTCCCGTCGTCCTCATCGTCCTCGCGAGAAAAGACGCTTTCACCGGGATCTACGACGGTTCTCTCGTTATGGAGAACCTGATGCTCGCGGCGCACTCTCTCGGCCTCGGAAGCATCTGGATCCACCGCGCGAAAGAGGAGTTTGAGACGGAAGAATACAAAAAGATCCTCAGGGATCTCGGCGCCGAGGGCGAGTACGAGGGCGTCGGCCACTGCGCGATCGGCTACGCCGACTGCCCGACCCCCGGACCCGCCCCGAGAAAAGACGGCAGAGTGTTCTATATCTGAAAAGGATGAAGATATGAAAAAAGTCAGGATCACCGTCATGCGCAGGGCGCGCTACGACGATCTCATCGAAAAATACGAAAACCCGATCGAGCACGCCTGCGATATGAAAGAGGGACAGGTCTTCGTCGCGAACGGCTGGGAGAGACCCGAGGGCTTCTGTAACAGCGCGTGGGACGCCGTCTCTGCGTTCGTCATGGCTCTTGCGTACGGCGCGGAAGATCTGTACGACGGATGGATGAAGAACAAAAAGTCTGCGATGATCTCGTGCAACGACGGCTTCCGCCCGGTCAGCTTCCTGCTCGAAGCGACGGATGAGGATGCAGACTGAACGAACTGAACTGCTTCCCGGAATAATCGGGATTGAAAAAAGATACAGGAGGAAACCATGAAAACGAAACGGAAAACCGTAATCAGGACTCTTGCCTTCATTGTTATGATCTTACTTGCGTCTTCTTCGCTGTTCGGCTGCTTGGACAAAAAACCGGAAGAGACTGCGCCCGGAAGCGATACGCTCGGAGGTCCGGGTCTTTCTTCCGCATCCTCCGACGCGTCCGAGAGGGCGATGGAGAACTTCCTGGCAAAACTCGAGGCGGGGGATTACGTTATCGACTGTGAGGACAACCTCATCAGAGCGACGGTCTTCTCCGACGATCTCGTATATTACAATCTCAATATCAGAGACGGCGAGAATACGTACGACGGATTCGCGCTGATGACCGTGAACGGATCGGAGACGTTTATGGGCTATCTCGGGGAGGAGTCGGTCGAGCATATTTCTTTCACGGGCGAGGGCAAAGCCTTCGACCTTGCAAAAGAACTCGAACTGCCGAGCTTGAAATCAAAACTCCCGAATCACTGGATCGACGCCGCGGAAGGCAATATCTGGAACCTCTTTTACAACGATCCCGAAAACGCGCTCAGGTTTTCATCGAGCGGGGACGAGCTGAAGCTGTTTGTCCAGATGTACGCCGGTATCGGGGAGATGGCCATGCCCCGTATGCAGGAGGTTTATCTCGAACTCGATGCGGAGGATCCGTCGGAAGCTCACGTCAGGACGTCGTTTTCGGAGGGATATCCCGCCATTAAAGACGTGGATATCGTGATAACGTTCGGAGGCGCCGAGACCGACGCGCGGGCGGAGGCGTGGATGAACGACCCGGACAGAGAATATCCCGAGGCGAGGACGGAATGGGGAGCCGAGGTCGTCGACCTGAACGCGGTATTCCTTCCCGGATACGGCGAGAAAGCGGTCCCGTTCCCCGATTTTGCCACGTACGCTTTCATGATCGATATAAGCCGCATCCTTTCGGACGATCTGATAAGCATACGCGATTGCCGTGCGACGGAGGAGGATATGGAGCGGTACGCCGAGAAGCTTGAAAAAGAGGGCTTCAAGGCGGTCGAAGAGGACGGCAGGACGTTCTACCGTCTTATGCTGAGAGAAGAATACAAGTGCTCCTCGTCGATCGAACTGGAGTACGAAAACGGGGCCCGGATCACCGCGAAGAAATACTACGACCTTCCGAAATATGAGGGAAGGGACGCGATCAACGCGGAACTCGGAAAACTCGGGTACCCCGAGCTGCCCGGGAACGATCATATCTCGGGTTATTCCGCGGTCGATACCGCATATGAGCTGACTGAGGGCTGGCTCTACCTGTTTGACTACGAATCGGTTCTGTACACGGATTTCAGTTACGACGACAGGACGGCGGCGGAGGATTATCTGAACGCGTACGTCGGGTCGCTTGAGGGATTCGTTCCGGACGCGTCCGGCGAGGAGGACGAATACGACGAGGCTGAAGCGTATCTCGGCGAAGAGGCGGAGATCCCCGCCCGCTTTACTCTTCTGAGAGCGGAAGACGAGGACGTTTACTACAGACTCCGGCTTCCCACGGGAATGAGATCGTTCAAATATCGCTTCAACGAAGACGGGGAAACGGTATCGCTTCTGTTCAAATCGGAGAAGTACGTTCCCGCGGAGGACGTTGACGTAATGCTCACGGAAGCGGGATTCCCGAAGGTCGATCTCGGCGCGTACGAGCTTTGCAGGGATCTCGTGAAATTCGGGAAGACGATGTTCGGTCAGGATTACGACCTCGATCTGTTCGTTTCGCTGAAGTTCGGATCTCCCGCCGACGCCGAGGCGTTCCTCGACTCATATATCGGCGATCTGAGGGACGGATCGTTCGATATTACGAATCCCGGATCGGTCAGTATGAACAGGACGACTGCATACTCGAAAGAGTCGGGGGACAAGCTGCTCGTGTTCGGATTCGACTATAAGGACGGATGGGATATGACGAATCTGGAATTCAGAGTCATGGAAATACCGGAAGAATGATAACCAAAAAGGCCGCCCGGCATAACGCCGGGCGGGTTTTTTGTATCAATGGATTGTCAAGTGAAGTGCAACGGTTTTCGGGTTCGGATCATTTGCGGGGGATATTTATTGCGCGTTTTATATCCACTCCTCGCGGAGGATGCGCATCATGACGAAGTCGCTGTACTCTTCGCCGTACAGGTACCCCTGTTCCTGAATTCCTTCTTCTTTGAATCCGATCTTCCGGTAGAACGAAAGCGCCTCGGAATTCAGCCCCACGACGCCGATTGCGACGCGGTTCATGCCGTACTTTTCAAAAGCCAGATCGAGCATTTTGTTGATCGCTTCCGTGCCGTATCCCTTACGCCTCATTTCC
>JAFWPR010000099.1 GCA_017545225.1 Clostridia bacterium | reverse complement strand
CTCATGAAAGAGGGCGTCAAGTCGCCGAGCGTCAGGTCGCTCGAATACGTCACGGCGGCGGCGCAGAGCGCGGCGGCGGACAGGATCGAGCCGCTTCTCACGGAAGAAGAAAAAGACGTTTTCAGAAGAGGACGGAACGACGTTCACACGGGCGTTCCCAAGAGCGCCAGCCCCGCGGAATACCGCAGGGCGACGGGATTCGAGTCCCTTTTCGGATTTCTGTTCCTCACGGGGCAGACGAAGCGCGCCGCGGAGCTGTTCGACACGGCTTTCCCGCGGGAAACGAAGGAAGAAGGAGAATAAAAATGCCTTATATCAAAGTTACGACGAACGCGTCCGGCGTGGACGCCTGCAAACTTGAAAAGAAACTCGGCGAGGCTATCGCCCTCATCCCCGGCAAGACCGAGAGATGGCTGATGACGAAGGTCGAGGACGGCGCGAAAATGGCGTTCGCCGGAACGGAGGAACTCTGCGTCATGGCGGAGGTCTCCCTGTTCGGCGCGGCGTCCCGCGACGCTTACGACAAACTGACGGCAGAGCTCTGCCGCGCGCTCGCGGAGGCGACCGGCGCGCCGGAGAACAGGGTCTACGTCAAATACGAGGAAACGGGCACCTGGGGCTGGTCCGGCTCCAATTTCTGAGGAGACAAACATGAGTTTTCGTGAGATTTCCCCGTCGGAGGTCGGCGGGAACATGATCGACCGGATCGGCCGCGAGTGGATGCTCGTCACCGCGGCGAAGGACGGCGCGCGCGAGGGCGACGTCTGCGGCTCCACGTACAACACCATGACGGCGAGCTGGGGCGGGGTCGGCGTCCTGTGGGGAAAGCCCGTGGCGTTCGTCTTTATCCGACCGGAGAGGTACACGTATTCGTTCGCCGAGGCGTCCGATTATATGACGCTCTCGTTCTTCGACGAGGACAAAAAGCCCGCGCTGGCGTTCTGCGGCTCGAAGAGCGGCAGGGACGTCGACAAGGCGGCCGAGTGCTCGCTTACTCCGGTATTCACGGAGGAGGACGGCGGTGTGTCGGTGTATTTCGGTGAAGCGCGCCTCGTTCTGACGCTGCGCAAACTGTACGCCTCGCCGATAGAAGAGAGCGGATTCATCGATAAAGAATGCCTCACCCACTACGAAAACAGCGGGTTTCACAAGGCGTACGTGGGGGAGATAGAGAGAGTTCTGGTGAGGGAATAAATACTCCTCCCGGAGCGGAAAAAAGTGTTGACAACGTTATGCCGCCGTGATAGAATATAACGGCGGCGAAAAGGGCCATTAGCTCAGTTGGTTAGAGCATCCGGCTCATAACCGGACGGTCCGGGGTTCGAGTCCCTGATGGCCCACACAAAAAAGCAAGCACCCGATGGGTGCTTGTTTTTTTGTGCGCGTCGCTGCCGCGACGAGAACCCTCGGGTAAAGAATTGCGTCAGCAATTCTTTATCGTTGCGCCCGGCGTCTGACAAATACGCTTTTTGTCGGCGCAACGAATTCGAGATTCCTGATGGCCCAAAAAAATATGAGGACTGCATTGCAGCCCTCATATTTTTTTGCGCCGGGACTCGAAGGGCCCCGGTAGTGAATGACAGCCCGGTGGGCTGTCAGAGCCGGGGCTGACCGAGCCCGCAGGCGAGAATCGAGTCCCTCCGCGCCAAAGGCGCGGCAAAACCGCAACGCGTTCGAGATCCTTGATAGCCCAGCATCAAAGAAACCTCTTTTGTCTACCGGGACAAGAGAGGCTATTTTATTGCTTGACACGCTTTGCTGTGGTATAATTAACCTGGTCAATTGAGCTTGTTGGATGAAACGATCATCTTTACCACCACCCCAACGAGAAGTGAAAGGAATGACTATGAAATACCCGCCTCCAGACCGTTCCTTTTTACACTGCTATCCAGAGATAGCATCAGAGTGGAACTACGAGAGAAATGAATTTCGCCCCGAGCAGTACTATCCTCATAGCAGGAAAAAAGTGTGGTGGAAATGTACTGCCTGCGGATTTGAATGGGAATCTGAAATCAGCAACCGAACAAGTGGGAGATCTTGCCCTGTCTGCGCACATCAAAAAGTGTGGTCTGGTCATAATGATTTAAAAGCCCTATTCCCGGATTTGGCAAAAGAGTGGGACAATGAGAAAAATGCTGTTTCCGCCGACCAAGTGTTCCCCAATACTGCAAAAAAGTATTGGTGGAAATGTGATAAAGGGCATTCTTTCTTAGAGTCACCTAACACCAGAGTGAACATGAAAACTGGATGTCCAATCTGCTCCGGTCACAGGTTGGCAAAAGGCATAAATGACCTCAAGACGCTATTTCCAGAGGTTGCTGCAGAGTGGGATGTTGAAAAAAACGAGAAAGCCCCCGATGAAGTTACCCCCCATACACACACCTATGCTTGGTGGATATGTCCTAAAGGTCACTCGTATAGGGCACAGGTCAGTAATAGAACCGCGGAAAGGGGTACGAACTGCCCATTTTGTGCTGGAAGATCTGTATTGGTAGGATTCAACGATCTTGCTTCACAATATCCCGAAATAGCCAGACAATGGCATCCCGAGAAGAATCTTCCTCTTATGCCGGAAGATGTTACTTCCGCAAGCAACAAATCGGTGTGGTGGCTTTGTCCTGTATGCGGCAATGAGTGGAAGACGACAGTAGCAGCAAGGACTGGCCCCAAAACCACATGCCCAAGATGCAAAAGATGGTTTCATACTTCCAAGATAGAACAGATTCTTTTCTATTACATCAAGAGCGTTTTCCCGGATGCCGAGAATGGCTATATGCTTAATGCAAAGAACGAAATCGATGTGTTCATCCCGTCACGTAAAATAGGTATAGAATATGATGGTCAGCGGTGGCATGGAGAAGCAAAGAAAGCAAATGATGAATACAAAGGAAGGGCTATCATAGCTTCTCAAATACGTCTGTTTAGAATCCGAGAGCCAAACTGTGCTGTAATCAATGACGGAAGCACAATCATTTTCACATCAACGCCAAAAGGAGACTTTACGCACATCAATGACGCATTAATAGAACTCTTTTCGATTCTTGCAGAAGAAAACATCTGCCACTCCGTCCCAGAAATTGACATAGATAGAGATAATGTCAAAATTGCAGCTAGCTTCTCGCAGAATGCTGCAGAAAGATCCCTTGCGTCTATAGCGCCCAACCTAGTCGAAGAATGGGATTTCGAAAAGAACTATGGGCTAAAACCTGATTGTATTCCGGCATATAGTGCGATAAAAGCGTGGTGGATTTGCAGGGAGTGTGGTAATAATTGGAGAGCAGGTATTTATTCGAGAGTGAACGGAAGAGGTTGTCCTTTATGTAAAAGCGCAAAATTGAGCAAGGCCGCCAGAAAGAGGCATTTTCTTCCCGGCATCAACGATCTTGTAACTGTCGCTCCTGATGTTGCAAAGGAGTGGGACTATACCAGAAACAAAGAGATTCCCGTAAATGTTACACACGGAAGCCCCGCAAAATACTGGTGGATCTGCCCACAAGGTCACAGTTATGAAGCGTCTGTTGCAAACCGAGTAAAAGGACGCGGATGTCCTTTTTGTTATAAAGAAAGACGAGGTACACTTGCGAAAAAGGCTCGACTCCATCCCGGAATCAACGATTTAGTCTCTGCTGCGCCAGATATTGCAAAGGAGTGGGACTATAGCAAGAATAGTGAGATTCCCGAAAAAGTTACAAGGGGAAGTGGCATAAAATACTGGTGGGTATGTCCAAAAGGGCATAGCTACGAGGCTACGCCAAGTCACCGATCAAGAGGACAAGGTTGCCCGTACTGTTCCGGGCGGCGAAAGCTAAGCACATAGGGTTGCACAGGAGTGCCTTTTCGCTGTTCTTTCTATGGTTTGGTGCACTTTTACGCGCTCTTTTACATCAAAGAAACCTCTTTTGTCTTTCGGGACAAAAGAGGTTTTGGCTGTTTCGAAGAAAACCGCCGTCGGATTATCCGGCGGCGAAAGTCTTTTTGAAAGTGTTTTTCAGGCGATCGACGCCATCGTCTGACCTTCTCCGTGGATCTCCTCGAAGTCGCGTTTGAATACGTCCACCGCGGAGTCGATGCTCGGGAGCGAGAGCGCCTTTTTGATCAGGCCGTAGCTGACCGTCGCGCTGTGCGCGCCGCTGGCGAAAGCGGAGACGATCTCCGCGACGTTCTTGAAGCTCGCGGCGAGGATCTTCGCGGACGAGCCGGACTCGTCGATGAAGGAGCGGATCTGTTCGATGACGCGGTCGGCGTCCGTGCAGTTGTCCTCCATACGGTTGTAGTATATTGCGACGTATTTCGCGCCGGCGAGGACGGCGAGGACGCCCTGCATCGTCGTGTAGATGCCGGTGGCCGTCACGTTGACGCCCTCTTTGGCGAGCGCCTTGATCGCGGGAAGACCCGCCTCGCTGACGGGGATCTTGATATACGTGTCGTGACCGATCTTCGAGATTATCGTTTTCGCCTCTTCGATTATTTCGTCCGTCGTCGAGGAGACTACCTGTATGTGAAGACTGCGTCCGTTCGTGCAAAGGCGTCTGATCGTGTTTAGCCTTTCGTAAACGTCGATCGCGCCTTCCTTTTTGAGAATGCTGGGGTTCGACGTGACCCCGACGACCGGCCACTTCGAAAGACCGTATTCGAGCTCTTCGAGATTGGCGGTGTCAAGCATCAGTTCGTTCATTTTGATCCGTGACCTTTCGTAACGATTTTTCGGGACGGCGAGATCTCCTCTCCGTCCCGAATAAAATTCTATCATATCCGCACTCGGCGGGTCAATGGAAAACATTCCGAAAAAAACGGGGCGCGCGGCTCATCCGTTGTTCACATTTATCCCGCTGCGGGGGCAAAGCGCGTTTTCGTAGAGTTTTCCCGTCGTGAACCAGTTGTACGAGCGGCATCCGCCCGCGCATACGGGGCCCTTAGGGCATTCCGCGCATCCGCCCGCGAGCATGCCGGGCGTGAACTTCCTGTTGTAGGTAAACGCGTCCGGATCGCGCCAGATGTCCCGGAGCGATCTTTCTCTCAGGTTGCCCTCGTTGAAACGCTCATCGTACATCGACTCGCACCCGCGCACGTTGCCGACGCTGTCGATGCCGAGCGTGGTGAGTCCGGCGGAACAGCCCTCGAAAACGAGCCCGCGCTTCCCGCGGATCGCCGCCTCCTCGGGCGTGTAGTAGCCGATATTGTCCGCGATCCCGATATAGAACGGGTCGCGTCCCGCGTTTTCTGCGACGAATTTCATGACCTTTTCCGCGTCGAACTTCACGTCGACGGCGTCGCCCGCCGCGTTGCCCATCGGCGAGCACGCCTGGATCTGCCACGCGAATATCTTCTTCGTCTTGAGTATTTCGTAAAATTCAGGGATTCGCGGCGCGTTGTCCGCGCGCAGAGCGCTGATTACGGAGACGGGAATCCCCGCCTCGGAGAGGACGTCAAGCGCAGCCATCGCGCGTTCGTAACTGCCCGCCAGGCGGTATTTGTCGTGGACCTCGGCGACCCCGTCGATCGAGACGGCGACCGACTCGATCCCGACTCGCTTCAGGGCGGCGATTATCGGTTCCGTCATGCGGAATCCGTTCGTTATGATGCACGTGATAACGCCGCGCGAAGTCAGCGCGCCGACGATCGTCTCCCAGTCGGGGCGCATGAAGACCTCGCCTCCGATCATCGAGACGCGGCGGCAGCCCATATCGGCGAGCTGTTCCGCAACGGAAAGGCACTCTTCCGTCGACAGCTCGTTTTCTCTCGCTTCGCCGGCACGGGAGCCGCAGTAGGCGCACCTGAAACAGCACGCGAGCGTGATCTCCCATACGCACGAGCGCAGGCGGAACGGGAATTCGTCCCGCGTTGAGCCGTTATTCATCTTTTTTCAGCGGCGTGCCGCATTCATGGCAGAACGGCGCGTCTTCGGGAACTGCGGCACCGCACGTCGGACAGCGCGGTCCGTCCTCGCCTTCCGCGGTTTCTTTCCCGCCTTCTTCCGGAGCGGGAGCCGGGGCAAACTCGCCTCCGTCGCCGTCGCGCCGCGTTGCGAAAAACTCGGGTCCCGCGTAAACGCACATGACCGGGGGCTGATCGGCGAGGTATGCCGGCGCGGCGTACAGAGCCATTACGGGTCTGTCGTCTTCTTCGGTTTCTTCTTCGTTTGCTTCGGGGCGCGCCGGTCCGTCTTCGGGCGCGTCGGGCAGGTCGCCGCCTTCCTCCGGCTCGACCGGAGCGCCCTCATAGTATTCGGGTCCCGCGTAGACGTCCTCGACGGGCTTGCTCTCCGTGTCGAGATCGGGCCCCTCGTAAAGCTTCTTCGTTTCGCCGCCGAACGATTCGGGGCCGGCGTAGACGCCCGCGGCGTACTGTTCGGGCTTTTTCTTTCTGAAAATGCTCTTGATCCACGGGTAGATCTTGTCGCGGAATATCATTCGTGTCCCTCCTCTTCAAGATAATCGGGGGCAGCGTACTCTGTCAGCATCATACCGATCGAGTCCATCTCGGCGACGCCTCCGTACGGCGCGGCTTCCGACGAGAGTCTGACGTATTCCTCGCCGTTTTTGTATTTCAGGACGACGACCGCTCCGTCGATCGGCTCAAGATCGTCGCGGTCCGCCCACTTGTCCATTTCGTACTCGTATACGGCGCGGTAGCACTTCTCGGACAGCTCGGCGGGAACGAGATAGTCGGTCCTCGTCTCTTCTTCCTCGGGCGACTCCTTGACATAGACTGAGAGGCGGTGTTGGTCTCTCGAATACGTCGAGAGGGTATACTCGACGTGGCTGTCGTACCCGTCGGTCCCGGTCGTCGCCGAGTAATAGTCGAAAAGAAGGATATCCGGGACGATCTCCGGGACGTATTCCATCGAGTTTCTCGTCTCGCACTCGAGTTTCACGTCGTGCGCGGGCATGACGAACGTTATCACGAAGCCGTGTTCGTCGTCGTAACCGAAGTTTATCGGTTCTCCGTCGAGCAGAAATTTGTAGTCCGTGTCCGTCGCGATGAGATTATAGTACAGCGTGACCGTCTCTCCCTCGCGGTACGTTTTTTTCGCCCCCTCGTACCACGACTCCTCCCCCGAGAAGTCGATTTTGTACTCAGGCGTTTTTTTGCCGCATCCGAAAAGTCCGAACAAAACGATCCCTCCCAAAACAAAGAGCAGCAGCGCGCAGACCGCCGCGCGCGATGCGCCGCCGCGATACGGTTTTTCCGCTTTCAAATCATGTTCCTCCCGGGGTTTATTGTAATTTTATATTATCATTCATATGTGAGAATGTCAAGTTGAAAAGCGCCCCCGTTCTCCGGAACGGGGGGCGCGTTTTCAATATTCCGTTACGCCGTCGAAGACGAGTTTCGCATCGCCCGAGAGGGTGATCCCGTCGTCGCGGAAGTTGACGATCAGGTCGCCGCCGGTGACCTTGACGGTGACGTCCTCGCCCTTCGGGCAGAAGCCGTTCCTGACCGCCGCCGCGACCGCCGCGCAGGCGCCGTGCCGCAGGCGAACGTCTCGCCGTTGCCGCGCTCCCAAACGCGCATCCGGAGCGTCGTCGGGTCGACGACGCGGACGAACTCGGTGTTCACGCGCTCCGGGAAGATCGGATCGAACTCGAACCTCGGACCGATCGTATCGAGGTCGAGGCCGTCGACTCTGTCGCAGAACACGACGCAGTGCGGGTTGCCGACGGAAAGGCACGTGATCCGGTAATCGCCGCCCGCAATCTTCACCGGTCGGTCGACGATCTCGCCGCCGTCAAGCGAGCAGGGGATCTTTTCGGGCGCGAATTCCGCGCGGCCCATCTCGACGCCCGCCATCGTGACTCTGCCGTCGGAGGTGTAGACGCTGACGGGGCGGATCCCGGACGCCGTTTCGATCTTTATCACGTCCTCTTTCGCGATCCCGCGGTCGTAAACGTATTTCGCGACCGAGCGGATGCACGTTCCGGCGATGAAGCCCTCGCTGCCGTCCCTGTTGAACAGGCGCATCTTCACGTGCGCGTCGGGGTCGTCCGGCTTCTCTATCAGGGCGATGCCGTACCCGCCGACGCCGTAGTGGCGGTCGCAGAGTTTTATGCAGAGCGATTCGGGACACGTGATCGTCCCGTCGCGGTCGTCGATGACGATATAGTCGGCGCCCGTCGCCTCCATCTTCGAGAACGGGAGTTTCATCCTCTCGCTCCTCATCGTGTTGATGTCGACGAGCTCGGTGTTGTGCTCGGCGTACCGGCTCGCGATGATGTCCGCGAGCGCCTCCGCCGTGTCGAGAGACGTGAGGCACGGTACGGAGAGCGCGATGGCGCGCGCGTGGATCGTCTCGAAGTTTCCGACGTCTTCGGCGTTCTCGAGCGCCGAGTACACGACGTAGCTGATATCCCCTCCGTCAAGAAGCGAGAGGAGTTTTCCGTCGGCGCACGATTCGTCGAGGACGGTCACTTCGCTGCCGAGTTTCGAGATCATCTCGGCCGTCGACTTCGACGCGTAGAGCGTGAAGTGCAGATCGCCGAGTTTCTTCGCGAGGTCGATCAGCTCGTGGACGTCCTTTTCGTCGGCGTGCAGGAAGAAACCGACTCCCTCGCGGCGGAGCGAGGACGGCAGGAGCAGTCCCGCCGAGCGCATCCCCTTGAAGAGCGCCTCGTTCAGGTCCTTGCCTATCCCGAGTACCTCGCCCGTAGACTTCATCTCCGGTCCGAGACCGGAGAAAGCGTCGGGCAGTTTTTCAAACGAGAAGACGGGGACCTTGACCGCGAAGTACGGCGGCGTTTTGTAGAGACCCGTTCCGTAGCCCATGCCGGCGAGCTTTTCGCCGACCATGACGCGGGTCGCGAGCTCGATCATCGGAACGCCCGTTACCTTGCTGATATAAGGAACGGTACGCGACGCGCGCGGGTTGACCTCTATCACGTACGGCTCGCCGCGCCAGATCAGAAGCTGGATGTTGACGAGTCCCCGCGTGCCGAGCGCGAGCGAGATCGCCGTCGCCTGTTCTATGACAACGGACGTCATCTTGTCGTTCAGTTTGTAGGCGGGGATAACGGCGATGCTGTCGCCCGAATGGACGCCCGCCCGCTCCACGTGTTCCATGATCCCGGGGATCAGCACGTCCTCGCCGTCGGAGATGACGTCGAGTTCGAGTTCGATCCCGCTCATGTATTTGTCGACGAGAACGGGGCTGTCTACGCCCGCCTCGAGGATCGGAGCCATGTATTCCCTGACTTCGCGGTCGGACCATACTATCCTCATGTTCTGTCCGCCGATGACGTACGACGGACGGAGCAGAACGGGGTACCCGAGCTCATTTGCGGCGCGGATCGCCTCGTCGGTACCGGTGACGCCCATTCCCCGGGGCCGCTTTATGCCGAGCGAGCCGAGAAGCGAGTCGAACCGCTCGCGGTCTTCCGCCGTGTCGATGCCCTCGGCCGACGTGCCGAGAATTCTGATCCCGCGCGAGTCGAGATATTTCGTGAGTTTTATTGCAGTCTGGCCGCCGAACGCCACGACGACGCCGATCGGTTCCTCGACGGCGACGACGTTCATGACGTCCTCGGGCGTCAGCGGCTCGAAGTAAAGTCTGTCGGCCGTATCGTAGTCGGTAGAGACCGTTTCGGGGTTGTTGTTTATGATGACGACCTCGTAGCCGAGACGGCGGAGCGTCGTCGCGCAATGGACGGACGAGTAGTCGAACTCTATCCCCTGACCGATCCTGATCGGCCCCGACCCGAGGACGACGACGGTCTTGCCGGGAGCGCGCGCCGCGTGGCGCGCCTCACAGTCCTCGTCGTACGAGGAATAGTAGTAGGGAGTCTCCGCGTCGAACTCGCCGCCGCACGTGTCGACGATGCGGAAGACCGTCTCGCGGTGGCACGGCAGGGGATATCCCGAGAGGGCGTCGAGCGCGGCGTCGGTGTAGCCGAGCTTCTTGCCCTCGAGATAGTCCGCCGAGTCGAGCGAGAGGCCCGAGATCCTGTTTTCATAATCGGCAAGCCGTTTTATCTGCGATACGAAGAACGGGTCGATGCGTGTGATCTTTGAGATCGTATCGACCGAGATCCCCGCTTTCAGCGCGGCGAAAACGGCGAAGAGCCGTCTGTCGTCGCACGTGCCGACCGAACCGAGCAGTTCTTTTTCCGTTTTGCCCTCAAAGAAGCGTATGCCGAGCGTCTCCGTTCCGATCTCCGCGCCGCGGACCGCTTTCATGAGCGCGGCGGGGAACGACGGCGCGATCGCCATGACCTCGCCCGTCGCCTTCATCTGCGTTCCGAGCTTGCGCGAGGAGCCGTGGAGTTTGTCGAACGGCCATTTCGGGAGTTTGACGACGACGTAGTCGAGCGCGGGCTCAAAGCACGCGCACGTCTTTCCGGTCACGTCGTTCTTTATCTCGTCGAGCGTGTAGCCGAGCGCGATCTTCGCGGTGATCTTCGCGATCGGGTAGCCGGTCGCCTTGCTGGCGAGAGCGGACGAACGCGAAACGCGGGGATTGACCTCGATGACGGCGTAGTCGAAGCTCTCCGGGTCGAGCGCGAACTGGCAGTTGCACCCGCCGACGATACCGAGCGCCGAGATTATGTTGAGCGACGCGCTGCGCAGCGTCTGATACTCCCTGTCCGAGAGCGTCAGCGCGGGAGCGACGACGACGGAGTCGCCGGTGTGGACGCCGACCGGATCGACGTTCTCCATCGAGCAGACCGCGATCACGTTGCCCTTGCCGTCGCGCATCGTTTCAAATTCTATTTCTTTCCAGCCGTAGATGTATTTTTCGACGAGGATCTGACCGATCGGCGACGCGGCGATACCCGCCGCGGCGACCGTTTTCAGCTCCTCTTCGTTATACGCGACGCCGCCTCCGCCTCCGCCGAGCGTGTACGCGGGGCGGACGATGACGGGATATCCGATCTCTTCGGCGATCTTCAAAGACTTTTCGACGTCGTGCGCGGTGTCCGACGGGATCGTCGGTTCGCCGATCGCCGCCATCGTGTCCTTGAACAGCTGCCTGTCCTCAGACTTCTTTATCGCGTCGACGTTGGAGCCGATGAGACGGACGCCGTTCTCGTCGAGGAACCCGTCCTCGTAAAGCTTTACGGCGAGCGTCAGCCCCGTCTGGCCGCCGAGACCGGCGAGCAGGCAGTCGGGTTTTTCTTTTTTTATGATTCTTTTTACCGTCTCGACGGTGAGAGGTTCGAGGTAGACTTCCTCGGCGAGGTCGGTGTCCGTCATGACCGTCGCGGGGTTCGAGTTGACGAGGACCGTTTCGATCCCCTCCGCTTCGAGGACGCGGCACGCCTGTGTTCCGGCGTAGTCGAACTCCGCCGCCTGACCGATGACGATAGGACCGGAGCCGATGACCATCACCTTGCGGATCGAACTATCCTTTGGCATTCCGTCTCACCTCCATCATCCGGACGAACCGGTCGAACAGAAACGCTGTGTCGTGAGGACCGCTTCTCGCCTCGGGGTGGAACTGCACCGAAAAGGCGCGTTCGTCCTCGTAGTCGATCCCCTCGCAGGTCCCGTCGTTCGCGTTTGTAAAACTCATAGTCCCGCGGCGGAGCGACCCCACTCTCACGGCGTAGCCGTGGTTCTGCGAGGTGATATACGTTCTGCCGCTTTTCACGTCGCGGACGGGCTGATTCGCCCCGCGGTGGCCGAATTTCAGTTTTTCGGTCAGCGCGCCGGTCGAGAGCGCGAGAAGCTAGTGGCCGAGGCAGATACCGAAGATCGGGACTCTGCCGAATATCTTTTTGAGTTCTTCTATGCAGTCGCGCCTTTCCGTCGGGTCGCCGGGCCCGTTCGAGAGCATGACGCCGTCGGGCTTCATCTCGAGGATGCTCTCCGCGTCCGTGTTCGCGGGAACGGAGAGAACGGAGCATCCGCGCGCCCGCAGCGCCGCGGTTATCCCCGCTTTCGCGCCGTAGTCGATGAGGACGACACGGAACTTTTCATCTCCCTCGGCGGGAAAAAGATTCGGGCGCGTCGACGTGACGGCGGGAACGGCTCCCCGCACCTTATATGACGAAAGCGCCTGCGAGTAAAGCGAAAAATCGGGCTCGCAGTCCGTGATGACGGCGTTCATGACGCCGCGGTCGCGGATCAGTTTAGTGATCTCCCTCGTGTCGACCCCGCAGATCCCGGGGATCCCGCGATCTTTCAGGAACGAGTCGATATCGCCCTCAGACCGGAAATTCGACGGCGCGGGACACCACTCCCTGACGACGTATCCGAAAAGGGCGGGACGCCCCTCGAAATCGGAGGAGATCACGCCGTAGTTTCCGATCATCGGGAACGTCTGCGTCACGATCTGTCCGTAATACGACGGGTCGGTTATGCATTCGAGATAACCGCACATTCCGGTCGTGAATACGAGTTCGCCGACCGTACCGTCAGGCGAGGGATCCGCGCCGAAGCCGACCCCCTCGAACACGCGGCCCGATTCGAGTATGAGATACCTTTTTTTCATTGTGCCGTCCTTTCGGTTTTTCCGAAATGATCTTATCGAAAAATTAAGATTATTCGTCATTGATCTGCGGAAAGCAGATCAATGACGAAGCGTTGCGGCCATTACCGCCTTGATCGTATGCATCCTGTTTTCCGCCTCGTCGAAGACGACGGAGCGGTCCGACTCGAAGGCCTCGTCGGTCACCTCGAGCGAGTCGAGACCGAACGCCTCGCCCACCTTTTTTCCTATCTCGGTGTTCACGTCGTGGTAAGCGGGCAAGCAGTGCATGAAGATCGCGCCCTCGCCCGCCGCCGCCATGAGAGCGGAATCGACGCGGTAGGGCGACAGAGCGGCGATCCGCTCCGCCCAGACCGCCTCGGGCTCGCCCATCGAGACCCAGACGTCGGTGTATATGATATCCGCGCCGCGCACCGCGCCGGCGGGATTTTCGTCGAAGTTGAGGATCGAGCCTGTCGAGGAGGCGATCTCTTTGCAGGTTTTTACAAGGTCCGCATTCGGGAAATATTCGCGCGGAGCGCACGCGGTGAACTCCATTCCCATCTTCGCGCAGCCGACCATCAGCGAGTTGCCCATGTTGAACCGCGCGTCGCCCATGTAGACGAGTTTTTTGCCGCGCAGCGACCCGAGTTTTTCGCGCGCCGTGAGGAAGTCGGCGAGGATCTGCGTCGGGTGGAACTCGTCGGTCAGACCGTTCCACACGGGGACGTCCGAGTATTTTGCGAGCGTTTCGACGCGCTCCTGACCGAAGCCGCGATACCCGATGCCGTCGAACATCCGCGACAGGACGCGGGCGGTGTCGGCGATCGATTCCTTTTTGCCGATCTGCGACCCCGACGGATCGAGGTACGTCACGCCCATTCCGAGGTCGTGAGCCGCTACCTCGAACGAACAGCGTGTCCGCGTGCTCGTCTTTTCAAAGATCAAGGCGACGTTTTTGCCCCTGAGGGCGTCGTGGGGTTCCCCCTTTTTCTTTTTGTCCTTCAGGTCGGCGGCGAGGTCGAGCAGATACGCGATCTCCTCCGGCGTGAAGTCGAGCAGTTTCAGAAAATCTCTTCCTTTGAGGTCCATTTTCAAATCTCCTCCCCCGCGGCGATCTTCGTTATGACGGCGAGTGCGCGGTCAAGAAGCTCGTCCGGGATATTCAGCGGAGGCGCGAGACGGACTCTTCCTTTCGCTCCGAGGACGAGGACTCCTTTTTCAATACATTTATTTATGAATGCGGCGGGCTCGCCCTCGACTTCGACGCCGACGAGGAGGCCTCTTCCGTAAACGCCCTTGATTCCGGGTTTGTCCGAAAGGGTATCGAATATCTTTTTCGATTTTGCGCGAACAGACGCGAGAAAGTCCCCGTCGATACGCGAGACGATACTGACCGCGCCCGCGCAGCAGACGGGATTCCCGCCGAACGTCGAGCCGTGAGTTCCGGGCGTGAGGACGCCCGCCGTCTTCTCCGAGAAGAGGACCGCGCCGACGGGAAGACCGCCGCCGAGCCCCTTCGCCGTCGTTACGACGTCGGGCTCGATCGCGTGCTCCATATACGAGCAGAAATACCCGCATCTGCCGTTGCCGGTCTGAACTTCGTCGATCATAAGAAGAACGTTATATTCTTCGCACAGAGCGGAAACCGCTTTCAAATATTCCGTAGAGAGCGGGCGGACGCCGCCCTCGCCCTGGACGGTCTCTAAAAGGACCGCCGCGCATTTTTGATCTTCAAAAACCGAACGGAGCCCGTCGATATCCTCGGGTTCCGCGTACGCGAACCCCGGAGTCACGGGCAGAAAATCCTTGTGGAAAACGTCCTGACCGGTCGCCGCGAGCGTCGCGAGCGTCCTGCCGTGGAACGAATTTTTCATCGTGACGACGGTGAAGTATTCTTCTCCCTTGTTCTCCGCCGCCCATTTTCTCGCAGTCTTGATCGCGCACTCGTTCGCCTCCGCGCCGGAGTTGCAGAAAAATACTTTCTTCATTCCGGTCTTTTCGCAAAGAAGTTCTGCGAGTTTCGCGCACGGGTCGGTGTAGTACAGGTTCGAGGCGTGCTGGATCTTCCCGAGCTGTTCCTCCACCGCGGCGACCCAGACGGGGTCGCACGCGCCGAACGAATTCGTCGCGATCCCCGCGCCCATGTCGACGTATTCCTTTCCCGTCTCGTCGTAAAGGAGCGCGCCGGAGCCGCGGACTATATTGACGTCGTATCTTTTATAAGTCGGTACGATATATTCCCTGTCCAGAGATTTAGTATCAGCCACGGCGGTCACTCCCCTTTCGTGAACATCGTTCCTACGCCTTCGTCGGTCAGCATCTCGATGAGTATGGCGTGCGGGATGCGCCCGTCGATGACGAATACTCTCTTGACGCCGCCGTTAATCGCTTCGGTGCAGCTTCTGACCTTCGGGATCATGCCGCCGCTTATGACGCCGCTCTTGATAAGGTCCTCCGTCTCGTCGGTCTTGACGACGCGGATCAGCGACTCGGGATCGTCCTTATCGCGAAGTATGCCGCGTACGTCGGTGAGCGTGAAGAAACTCTCCGCCCTGATCGCTCCTGCGATCATCGCCGCCGCCGTGTCGGCGTTGATATTGTAAGTGTTTCCCTCCTCGTCGCATCCGACGGTGGAGATGACCGGGACGTACCCGCGGTCGAGCATATCCCAGACGGGCGCGGGGTTGACTTTCGTGATCTCGCCGACGTATCCGAGCCGCTCGTCCTTGGGTTTTGCCATTATCATCCTGCCGTCTATTCCGGACAGACCGACGGCGCGGCCGCCCTTCGTCTCGAGCAGGTTGACGAGGTCCTTGTTCACCTTTCCTGCGAGGACCATCTGAACGATGTCGACGGTCTCGCGGTCCGTGACGCGGAGCCCCTCGACGAATTCGCTCTTCTTGCCCGTCTTCGCGAGCATATCGGTGATCTCGGGACCGCCGCCGTGGACGAGAACGACCTTGACTCCGATCAGAGTGAGCAGGACGATATCGCCCATCACGTCCGATTTGAGCCCGTCGCTCGTCATGGCGTTTCCGCCGTATTTGATGACGATGACTTTATTTACGTATTTGCGGATGTAGGGGAGCGCCTCGACGAGGATCTTCGCCCTGTCGGCGTTCGAAAGAGATGAAACCGTCATTTTCGTATTGACCTCCATAAAAGGGAAATTCGGGGAACCGAACCCGGTCAGGTTCGGTAATCCCCGTTGATCTTAACGTAATCGTAAGTGAGGTCGCAGCCCCACGCGGTCGCCGACGCGTCGCCGTCGCCGAGGTCGACTTTTATCACGATCTCGTCCTCGGAGAGGACTTTCTTAGCTGTCTCCTCGGAGAACGGAACGCCCGACCCGTCGCGGCAGACCTCCACGTCGCCGGCGCGGGACGAGAAAGTCACGCCGATCTTTGCGGGGTCGACGGGAGCGCCGCTGTAGCCGACGGCGCAGAGGACGCGTCCCCAGTTGGCGTCCGCGCCGAACATCGCCGCCTTCGTCAGCGACGAGCAGACGACGGCTTTCGCCGCGGTCTTCGCGCATTCCTCGCACTTCGCGCCGGTCACGGCGCACTCGAGGAGCTTTGTCGCGCCCTCGCCGTCGGCCGCGATGGAGCGGCAGAGAGCGACGGTGACGGAGTTGAGCGCTTTCATGAATTCGGGGAAATACTCGCTGTCCTCGGTCACCTCGGGCGATCCCGACGCGCCGTTCGCGAGGACGGCGACCATATCGTTGGTCGAAGTGTCCCCGTCGATGCTTATCATATTGAAGGTGTTCTGAACGTCGGAACGGAGCGCGGCCTTGAGCGCGGACGCGCTGACGGAACAGTCGGTCGTGATGAATACGAGCATCGTGGCGAGGTTCGGGTGTATCATGCCGGAGCCCTTCGCGATGCCGCCGAGACGGCACGTCGTCCCGCCGATCTCGAACTCGACGGCGAACGATTTGATCTTCACGTCCGTCGTCATGATCGCCTCCGCGGCGAAGTCGTTGTGATCGCCGAGTCCGGCGACGAGGTCTGCCATCCCCGCGGCGATCGGGTCGACGGAGAGCGGTTCCCCGATGACGCCCGTCGAGGCGACGATGACGTCCGCGGGGTCGATCCCGAGCGCGTCCGCCGTCAGCGAGCACATCTTCTCGGCGATCTCGATACCGTTCGCGTTGCAGGTGTTCGCGTTGCCGCTGTTGCAGATCACGGCGCGCGCGACGCCGTTCTCAAGATTCTTTTTCGTAACAGCGAGCGGCGCGCCTTTGACGAGATTTGAAGTGTATACGGCCGCGGACGAGGCGGGCCTGTCGCTGAGGATCAGGCACAGATCGCGCTTGACCCTGCTTTTCCTGATACCGCAGTGGATCCCGTTCGCAGTAAAGCCTTTCGCGGCGGTGACGCCGCCTTCGATCATTTTCATGGTTGCGTTTTCCTTTCAGATAAGCTCAAGAGAGTCGGTTTCGTTTCTTCCGAGCGATATGTTCATACACTGGATCGCCGCGCCGGACGCGCCCTTGCCGAGGTTGTCGAAAAGCGCCGCGAGAACGGTCCGTTCGCCGTTGCCGAAAACGGTGACCGCCATCGAGTCGGAGCCCGAGAGGGCGGCGGCCGAGACGAACCCGTTCGGGAAGAGGGGAGAATCGGACGGGACGTATTTTATGACCGGCCCCGAGTATTTCTCTCGGTAGCAGTCGACGATATCGGACGCCCGGAAGCCGGGGGACAGATCGTCCGACGACAGCGGGACGGTCACGAGCATCCCTGAGTAAAAGCTCGATACGATCGGGGTGAAGACCGGCTCGGAGTAAACTCCGCCGAATTTCTTCATCTCGGGCAGGTGCTTGTGCGTCTGACCGACGCCGTACATCCGCGGCGCGATCAGATCCGCGCCTTCCGCCTCGTAATCGGCGATCATTTTCTTGCCGCCGCCGCTGTAACCGGTGACCGACGTCGCCGAGAGACGCGCGGTCTTCGGGATGATCCCCGCCGCGGTAAGCGGCGCGACGAGAGCGACGAAGCCGCTCGCGTGGCAGCCGGGGTTTGCGATTTTCTTTGAGTTCTTTATCAGTTCTTTCTGCTCCGCCGACAGCTCAGGAAATCCGTAGACCCATCCGTCCGCGGTCCGGTGCGCCGTCGAGGTGTCGATGACGACCGTGTCGGGGTTTTTTATCAGAGATACCGATTCCCGCGCCGCGTCGTCGGGCAGGCAGAGGAAGACGACGTCGGAGTCGTTCGCCGCCTCCGCGCGCGCCGCGGGGTCGCGCCGGATATCGTCGGGAAGCGTGACGGTCCTGATCCCGTTCATTCCGGCGAGCCGTTCTTTTATGCGCAGTCCGGTCGTTCCCGACCCGCCGTCTACGAAGATTTTTGTCATTTGGTCACCGTCCTTGATTGCGTCAGATGTTTTTTCGGGACAAGAGAAACGCGCCGATATATTCCGCCTGGGCGTCGACCGAATCCGGCGCCGTGCCGCCGTACGACGTTCTCTTTTTCATCGCCTCCGCGGGGTCGATGACCTTGTAGAGCGACTCGTCGAACGCCGGGCAGAATTCGCGGTATTTTTCAAGCGGTATCCCGTCGAGCGTGATATTTTCCTTGATGCAGTACGATACGATCTCGCCCGTGATCTTGTACGCCGTGCGGAACGGTACGCCGTTCTTAGCGAGCAGGTCGGCGAGGTCGGTGGCGGTGATAAATCCGCCCTTTGCGGCGTCGAGCATCCGGTCGGCGCGCACTTTCATCGTCTTTATCATCGGAGTGAAGACGGAAAGGCAGACCTTCGCGGTGTCGAACGCGTCGAACGTCGCCTCTTTGTCCTCCTGCATATCCTTGTTGTACGCGAGAGGGAGCGATTTCATCGTCACGAGCAGAGAGAGCAGATCGCCGTAAACGCGTCCCGTCTTGCCCCTGACGAGTTCGGCCATGTCGGGGTTCTTTTTCTGCGGCATAATGCTGCTTCCGGTCGAGAAAGCGTCGTCGAGTTCGATATACCGGAACTCGAACGACGACCAAAGCACGATCTCCTCGGAGAAGCGGGAGAGGTGCATCATCAGGATCGAAAGCGCGCTCATCAGCTCCAGACAAAAGTCGCGGTCGGAGACGGAGTCGATGCTGTTCGGCGTCGGTCCGTCGAATCCGAGCGCCTCCGCCGTCATGAACCGGTCGGTGGCGAACGTCGTTCCCGCCAGCGCGCACGCGCCGAGGGGAGAGAAGTTCATCCTCTTCACGGCGTCGACGATCCTGTCCGCGTCGCGCGCGAACATCATCGCGTACGCCATCAGATGATGGCCGAAGCTGATCGGCTGAGCCCTCTGCAGATGCGTGTAGCCCGGCATGACCGTTTCTTTGTTCTCGACGGCGCGGCCGCAGACCGCTTCGATGAGTTCATATACCAGATCGAGGACGGTCTTCGCTTCCTTTTTCAGATAAAGGCGCGTGTCGAGCGCCACCTGATCGTTGCGGCTCCTCGCGGTATGGAGTTTTTTGCCCGCGTCGCCGATCCTTTCGGTGAGGACCGACTCCACGAACGTGTGGACGTCCTCCGCCTTCGGGTCGACGGCGAGCGCGCCGCTTTTGACGTCGTCGAGGATCGAGCCGAGCGCCGATACGATCGACTCCGCGTCGTGTGCGGGAATGATCCCCTTCGCGCCGAGCATCGTCGCGTGGGCGACGGAACCCTTGATATCCTCTTCGATCATCCGCGAATCTACGCGGATCGACGAGTTGAAGTCGTCAGCTGTCGGATCGACCGATCCCGACGACCTTCCCGCCCATAACTTTTCCATTTTAAATCTCCGTTTGCCTTTTTACGGCTTATTTTTTAAGTTTCTCGTTCAGGCGCGCCCTGACGGCGATCGGAAGACCGTAGAGGTTGATGAAGCCCGCGGAATCCGCCTGATTGTAGATATGATCCTCGCCGAACGTTGCGAGCTCTTCCGAATAAAGCGAATAGTCGCTCTTTACGCCGGCCTTGATGATATTACCCTTGTAGAGCTTGAGGCGGACCGTGCCGGTGACCGTTTCCTGCGTCTTGTCGACGAACGCGGAGAGCGCCTCGCGCAGAGGCGTGAACCACTGGCCGTTGTAGACGAGTTCGGCGAACGTGATCGAGAGCTCCTGTTTTTTGTGCGCGGTCATTTTGTCGAGCGTGACCGTTTCAAGGTAGTTGTGCGCCGCATAGAGGATCGCGCCGCCGGGGGTTTCGTACACGCCGCGGCATTTCATTCCGACGAGGCGGTTCTCGACGATGTCGAGCAGACCTATTCCGTTCTTGCCGCCGATCTTGTTGAGGTCGAGAATGATCTCTTTGGCGGACTTTTTTTCTCCGTTCAGCGCGACGGGGACGCCTTTTACGAATTCGAGTTCGACGTATTCGGGTTCGTCCGGCGCCTGAAGCGGGGAGACGCTCATCTCGAGGAAGCCGTCCTTTTCGTAAAGCGGCTCGTTCGCGGCGTCCTCGAGGTCGAGTCCCTCGTGTGACAGGTGCCAGAGGTTCTTGTCTTTCGAGTAGTTCGTCTCGCGGGTTATCTTGAGAGGGATGTTATGCGCCTCGGCGTACTCGATCTCCTCCTCGCGGGACTTGATGTTCCACTCGCGCCACGGGGCGATGACGGGCATATCGGGCGCGAACGCCTTTATCGCGAGTTCGAAGCGGACCTGGTCGTTTCCCTTTCCGGTGCAGCCGTGAGCGATAGCGTCCGCCCCCTCGGCAAGTGCGATCTCGACCATCCTCTTCGCGATGACGGGACGCGCGAACGACGTGCCGAGCATGTATTCCTCGTAAAGAGCGCCCGCCTTGACGGTGGGGATGATGTAGTCGTCGACGAATTCGTCGGTGAGATCCTCGATATAGAGCTTCGACGCGCCCGTTTTAAGCGCTTTTTCCTCGAGTCCGTCAAGCTCGCCCTCTTGACCGACGTTGCCGGAGACCGCGATGACTTCGCAGTTGTTGTAATTCTCTTTGAGCCAGGGGATAATAATGGAGGTGTCGAGCCCTCCGGAGTAGGCGAGTACGACCTTTTTGATCTTGGATTTGTCCATTTTCTTTGTTCCTTTCGGCTTGGATGAAATAAAATACATTCAAAATGAATTTTTATGCACTAATTATACCACCGTGCTGCGCTCTTTGCAAGCGTTTCCGGGAAAAACTCAAAATTCGTGAAAAACGACCGAACGGCGTGTAATATGCGGAAAGTATCGGGCGATTTTCATAAAAATCCGCTTCGGAGCGGGGCGGCGGGCGTAAAATCGCTCACGAATTATTATTCATAGTCTGCTCTATTTGGTAAAGTTTGACAAATCGGTGCAGGCGGTATTATAATAGGAACGAAAAATCTCGCGGCGAAGGAGGAGGAGTGTAATGACGAAAAAGAAGTTTTCCGTAACGGGTATGAGCTGTTCCGCCTGTTCCGCCGCCGTGACGAGGGCGGTCGAGGGCGCGGAGGGCGTCACCTCGGCCGCCGTTTCTCTTCTGACGAACTCGATGGTAGTCGAATACGACGAATCCGTCGTCTCCGATCTTGCGATCTGCGACGCGGTAAAGCGCGCGGGTTATTCCGCGTCCCCGGGAGTCGTGCGTGAGAGCGGCGTCACCGCGGAGGACGCCGAATACGAGAAAAGGAAGAAAAGGCTGATAATATCCGCGGCGCTTTGCGTGGTTCTGATGTATATAACGATGGGCCATATGATCGGACTGCCGCTGCCGCCGTTTGCCGATCCGCACGGAGCGGGGCTGGCGCCGGCGATATACGCCGCGATCCAGTTCGCGCTCGCGACTCCGATCCTTATCGTAAACTTTCACTTTTTCACAGACGGCGCAAAAGCGGCGTTCCGCGGCGCGCCGAACATGAACACGCTTATCGCGGTCGGCGCGGGGGCGTCGTATATCTATGCCGTTTACGTGACCGTCCGCATTTTCATCGCCGCAGCGGCGGGCGGCGAGGCGCACACGATGACCGGGGAACTGTACTATGAGTCCGCCGCCATGATCCCGGTCCTCATCTCCCTCGGCAAGACGCTCGAGGGGAGGGAGAACAGAAAAACGACGAAGGCGATCACCGCGCTGCTCGATTTGACGCCCGATACGGCGGAAGTTGAGCGCGGCGGGGAGATTTTCACCGTTTCCGCCGAACTGATCGAAAAGGACGACGTCGTGATACTCCGCGCGGGAGGACGGATCCCCTGCGACGGGGTCGTGATCTCGGGGGACGGGACCGCAGACGAGAGCATAATCACCGGCGAGAGCGTTCCCGTCGACAAGTCGGAGGGGGACGCGGCGGTCGCCGGATCGCTGTTCACGTCCGGATTTTGTAAAATGAAAGCGACGAGGACGGGGGAAGAGACGACGGTATCGAAGATCGCGTCGCTGGTCGAGGACGCGGCGTCGTCGAAGGCGCCCGTTCAAAAACTCGCCGATAAGATAAGCGGGATATTCGTGCCGATCGTGATAGCGATAGCCGTTATCACGTTCGCGGCGTGGATGATCTCCGGCGCCGGTTTTCACCGTTCGCTCGGATACGGGATATGCGTTCTTGTGATCTCGTGCCCATGCGCGCTCGGCCTCGCTACGCCGACCGCCGTGATGTGCGGAGTCGGCAGAGGAGCGAAACACGGGATACTGATAAAATCCGCCGACGCGCTCGAGACGCTCGGGAAAGCGGAAGTTATTCTGACCGATAAAACGGGTACGCTGACGACGGGAGAGACGGAGGTCTCAGACGTCGTCCCGTTCGGAGATAACGATATAAACGAAGTCGTCAGACTCGCCGCGTCTCTCGAGGAGAAGAGCGAGCATCCGATCGCAAAAGCTATAGTTAAGTACGCCGCGGACGCCGGGATCGCGCCTTGCGGAACGGAGGATTACGCCGCGTTCGCGGGCGGCGGCGTGGAGGCGAAGATCGAGGGGCGGCCTTTCCGAATAGGCAACGCCGCATTCGTCTCGGAACTGTCGGGGGGAATCGGCGAAGACGTCCTCTCGACGGTCGAAAAACTTGCCCGGGAAGGCAAAACGCCCGTCGTTCTGGCGGGAGAGGACGGATCCGTCGGAGCCGTCGCCGTGCGCGACGGGATCAAAGAGAGCTCCCCGCGCGCCGTTTCCCTTTTCAAGAAACTCGGTTGTTCCGTAGTCATGCTGACGGGAGACAATAAGATCACCGCGGAGGCGGTGGGTAAAGAGACGGGGATAGATGCGGGGGATATAATATCCTCCGTCAAACCCGAGGGGAAAGACCGCGTCGTCGCGTCGGTCGCGGACGGATCGTTCGCGGGCGACGGGAGGAAACGGGTGACCGTTATGATAGGAGACGGAGTGAACGACTCGCCCTCTCTTGCGAGAGCGGACGTCGGGATCGCGGTCGGCGCGGGCGCCGACGTTGCGATCGAATCCGCGGACGTCGTGCTCACGCGCGACGATCTCTGCGACGGAGCGCGGGCGCTGATGCTCTCCCGCGCCGTTATGAGATGCATAAAGCAGAATCTCGGGTGGGCGTTCTTTTACAACGTCCTTCTGATACCGGTGGCGGCGGGCGCGCTGTCCGCGCTCGGAGTGACGCTCACGCCGATGATATCGGCGGCGGCGATGTCGCTGTCGAGTTTGTGCGTCGTTACGAACGCTTTGAGGCTGACCCGGTGGGACCCCGTTAAAGCAGAGAAAAAGATCGGATCGGACGCATAACCATCCCCGTGATGCGGGGAAAAATGCTCAACGAATCACTGATACAGGAAGGGGGATAATTACAAAAATGTTCGGTAAGAAAAATGAGATCGAAGTGAAGATCGACGGGATGCACTGCGAGCACTGCGTCGGAAGGGTGACGAACGCCCTCGAGGCGCTCGGGTGCCGCGCGCACGTTTCGCTCGCCGAGGGAAAAGCGAAAATCAAATACCCGGGATCCGTGTCTGTAGAGGCGATCCTCGACGCGATCAGATCCGTCGGTTTTGAACCGTCCGTTTGATATTGAAAACGAAAAAAGATTGTGATAGAATAAAAGACGGAAGAATTCAGGTCAAAGCGCGGCTGACGCCGCGGGAAAGGAAGAAAAACTTATGAGCACATTCAGAAAGTATTTCGCGGAGTTTATCGGAACGTTCGTCCTCGTCTTCTTCGCATGCGGGACCGCGACGGTCCTCGGCTGCGATAAGGGTAAGGTCGACGCCGCTTATCTCCTCACCGCGCTGGCGTTCGGTCTCGTGATCGTCGCAATGGCGTACTCGATCGGCAACGTGTCGGGCTGCCACATCAACCCCGCAGTCTCGATCGCGATGTTTGCCACCGGGAAGCTCTCCCTCATCGACTTCATCGGCTACGTCGCCGCGCAGTTCGCCGGTGCGATCGCCGGAGCCGCCGCGCTGATCCCGTTCGTCGGTAAGGGCGCTTCGTTCGGCGCGAACAGTCTGTACGACAACAACATCGTCCTGTCCCTCGTGATAGAGGCGATCCTCACCTGCGTCTTCGTTCTCGCTATCCTCGGGGTGACCTCGAAGGTCGAGAACGGATCGGTCGCCGGCGTCGTGATCGGTCTGACGCTCACGCTCGTCCACGTCATCGGTATTCATTTCACCGGGACGTCGGTCAACCCGGCAAGGAGCCTCGGTCCCGCGCTCTTCGCGGGCGGCGACGCTCTCTCGAGCGTGTGGGTGTTTATCGTCGCGCCGCTCTTCGGCGGCGTCCTCGCGGCGCTGATCTGGAAGATCATCGCTCCCGAGAAGAGATAAGATACGAAAAACAGATTTATCCCGCTTCGGCGAAAGCCGGAGCGGGATTGTTTTATTCGGGGGACGGATCGCGGGTGGGCGCCGCAGCGGGCGGAAGCGAGGGTGCGCGAGTCTTTATCCGATCTGTTCGGCGAGACGGATAACGGATTCGACGTTTTCGCGGGAAGAGAGGAAGGCGCGCAGCTCTTTCCCCGACGCCTCCCCGCAGATGAATTCCGCCTTCCCGGCGGGAGAGCCGGGCACGGGCTCGACTCTGTCGAAATAGCGGGAGAGATCCTCCTTTGCGTCGGAGGGCGATACGCCCGCGAGCCTGATATAGTATGAGAAGCGTACTCTGTCGAAATCTGCGACGGAGCCGCTTTTTTTCGTAAAGGTCGGAGCGTGCTCCGCGGCGGCCGCGCCCGAGAGCGCCGCGACGATATCGGCAGTGACCGCTCCTGCCGTCGGGAACCGTCCCGCGCCGCGTCCGTAGAACATGACGTCCCCGGTGACGGAACATCTGACGCGGATCGCGTTGTAGACGTCGTCGACTCCCGCGAGGATATCGTCTTTCTTCACCATCTGAGGACAGACGAAGATCGCCGGGGATCCTTTCTCGTACCGGAAAGAACCGATGAGTTTTATAACCCGTCCCGCTCTTTCCGCGGCGGATACGTCTTCGGGGGTGATGCCCGAGATACTCTCGGCGTAAACGTCGCCTTCGTCGGGCAGTATTCCCGTGGCGAGTGCGGTGAGTATCATTATTTTTCGCTTCGCGTCGATCCCGTCGACGTCCGCGGAGGGATCGCGCTCGGCGTAACCGAGCACCTGCGCCTCTTTCAGCACGTCGTCGAACGCGCGTTTTTCACTTTTCATTTTGGAGAGGATGAAGTTTGTCGTCCCGTTGAGGATCCCGTTGATCCCGACGACAGTATCGCCTGAGAGAGAAGTCAGAAACGGTCTGATGACCGGAATCCCGCCTCCGACGCTCGCCTCGAAGAGATACGACACGCCGTTCTCAGCGGCGCACGCGAGAAGCCTGTCGCCGAAGTTCGCGACGACTTCCTTGTTCGAGGTGACGACGTGCTTGCCGCGCGAGAGGGCTTCAGTGCTCAGTTCGAACGCGGGGTGCGAACCGCCCATCGTCTCCGCGACGAGACAGACGTCGGGATCGTCCATTATCACCGATGCGTCGTGAACGACTCTTCCGCCGTAGGGAGAGTCGGGAAAATCCCGCAGATCGAGTATGTATTTTACGTCGACTTCGTCGCCGACGACGCGGGCGATCGCCTCGCGGTTCTCCTCGATGACCGAGGTGACGCCGCCTCCGACGACTCCGTATCCGAATATCGCTATGTGCTTCATTTTTCGGGGCTGCCTTTCAGTTTTTTCTTTTCCGCGCGGCGCGCTTCTTTTTCAGCGCGTCTTGCGGCTTTGACCTCCGCCCGTATCTCGGCGAACGCCTCTTTTTCTCCTTTTTCCGCGAGCAGGCGGAGCCGCCGCTCGAGTTCGTCAGCCGTCTCGGGATGCATTTTCGCTCTGGCGTTGCCGCGCAGGAAATAGTTCAGCGGATCCGCGTCCGTGTAGTTTTTGCCGCGGTAGACTTTGCTCGCGCCGACCCTGTCGCAGAACATCTCGACGGCGAAGACCGCCGGCATCTTTACGGGCTCGTAGCGGTGGGTCGTCATATTCACGTCGTTCCAGTACTCGAAGTGATGGCGGTTCCTGCCCTTGTGGTGCAGCCACGCCTTTGAGTATCCGAACAGTTCGCGCTCGCGCTCGTTCGGACTTCTGTTCCCCTGATAGAACCGGATCCCGGGGATGAGTTCGGCCGGCGAGTATTTCGACAGATCGTGAACGATCCCGCGCCAGGGGATCCCCGCGCGGAAGCAGTTCTTTCTGACCGCCCGTCTGTGCCTGATTACCGTGAGAATGTGACCCATTTTCGATAAATTACGCGTAACGCTTTATAAATTCGTCCTGCGTCTCCTTGCTGAATTCGATGAACTTCATCGAGAAGCCGCCCACGCGGACGATGAGGTCCTCGTGCGCTTCGGGATGGATCTGAGCGTCCTTCATATCCTCGAGCGGAGCCGTCGTGATCTGCGCGAGCTGTCCGCCCGTCTCGGAAAACGTCTTCATGAGGGAAATGATGTTTTCTCTCATCTCCTCGGTCGCCGTCATCGTCGTCGGGATGAGGACGTTGCACGTCGTGCCGCCGATACCGAGTTTCAGAGGCATGCGGGCGACGGATGAGAGCATCGCGGTCAGACCGTTCTTGTCCGATCCCGTTCTCGGGCCGATCGTGTTGCCGAGCGCTTCGCCCGCGCGTCTGCCGTCGGGAAGCGCCCATGTTCCGTTGCCGTAACCGATGCCTCCCTCGAGCAGAGAGCACGCGCCGGTGAACACGTCGCCGCGGATCGATTTGTATTTGCCTATCTCGCGCCAGAACTGCTCGAGGACGCGGGCCGCCATCTCGTCGGCTCCGTCGTCGTTGTTGCCGTATTTCGGCGCGGAGAGGAGCATCCTGCGGACGTCCTCGTGACCCTCGAAGTTGCAAAGGAGCGCCTCATAGACCTCTTCGAGCGACAGTTTGTGCTGTTCGTAAACGAGCGTCTTGAGAGCGTAAAGCGAGTCGGAAACGGCGGCGTTTCCCGCAGTCTCGACGACGCCGAAATTGTAGATCGTGCCTCCTTCGTCGTGCTGCAGGCCGCGCTCGATGCACGCTTCGGTCATCGTCGACTTGACGAGTTTTGACACGTTGGCGATCCTCTTCATCTGACCCATGTTGCACAGGTCGCAGAAGATCGGCGTGAAGTATTCGATCTCCCCCACGTACGCCGCCCAGAGGTCGTCGAACGTCTTGTAGTCGGTGAGACATCCGAGATCGAGGCCGACTTTGTAGTTCACGGGCATATCGCGGCCGTTGAAGAGCGTGAACTCGAGGATCTTCGCGAGGTTGATCGAGCCGTCCTCGCATCCGAAGTTGCTCTTTCCGGGGATCTCTATCTCCTGACAGCCGAGGATCGAGTAGTCGCGCGCGTCGCGCAGCGGCACGCCGTATTCGCAAAGGCCCTCGACCGCGTTCTTGTCCGACGCGATCGTCGGGTCGGACATGCCCTCCGACCACATCAGGACGACGAGCTGCCACAGCTCGTGCGGCGTCCCCTCGTGGACCCTGACCGTCATTCTCGGGTGCGTCTCGTGCATCGTTCTCATGATGCGCAGGACCTGATAGGTGATCTCGTTCGTCGCATCCTCGCCCGTCTCGGGGATAACGCCGGAGATCGTCATGTTGTGGACTCCGTGCTCCCACGTCTTCATGAAGAGCGCGGCGAGAGTATCGAGATCTTCGTCGCCCCGCCAGAACGGGTACATATACTGGTCGAATCTGCCGATGCAGTCGACCCAGTCCCACAGACAGTAGAACCACATAAGCTGAGCGGCTTCGAGGAACGTCTCGGGTTTTTCGTGCGCGACCTTGCGGCAGGTTTTCTCTATCGTGAGGAGCTGCTCTTTTCTCTCTCCCTCCGCTTCGGCGGCGAGCGACGCCGCCTTGTCGGCGTGGAATTCTATCCAGCGGCTCATGCCGTCGATAATTATGCGGCAGGCTCTGTAAAAATCTCGTCTTTTGGTATCGGACGGATCGGCTTTCGCGTCGTATTCGTCGATCTGCGCCATGACGCCGTCGAGACCCATCGAGAGAAGCTTCGGATAGTTCGAGACCGTGTGGCCCTGATATCCGCCGGTCCACCAGAGGCGTTCCGTCGCGTACCGGTACGCGGTATCGTCGCCGAATCTGCGCCTTCCCTCCTCGTGCATCGGTTCGGACGTTCTCGGCACCATTCTGGACTTAAGACGCTCGATGCGTTCCGTGTCCTCGTTGATGATGAGACCGGAGCTGAAATGCTCGTAAACGTTGCGGTTGGGCCGCGGGAACCCGACGAGGATGTCGTCCTCGAAGAACGGGATCTCCGAGACGAGCCACGAGTCGGCGATACCGTGCGCGAGGCAGACGATATACGGCTCGTTTTCATATTTCTCGAACGCGTCCTCGAACGGAGTCTTTCCGTCGTCCGGGAACCCCGTGTAAGTCCCTTCCCTTACGCGGTTAGGCTTCAGGCGCTTTTTGACTCCCTCGTAGATATTTTTGACTCTTCCTTCAAAAACGTATTTTTCAAAAATATCGGTCATTGTACTCTCCTTATTCCGCCGCGCAGGCGTATCTCATTATAAATTCGTTCTGGGTCTCGGTATCGAAATCGATGAATTTCATCGAGAATCCGCCGAGCCGGACGATCAGATCCCCGTGATCCTCGGGGTGGATCTGCGCGTCCTTCATGTCCTCGAGCGGAGCCGTCGTGATCTGCGCGAGCTGACCGCCCGTCTCGGAGAACGTTTTCATCAGGGAGATGATGTTTTCTCTCATCTCCTCCGTCGCCGTCATCGTCGTCGGGATCAGGACGTTGCACGTAGTGCCGCCGACGCCGAGGTGAAGCGGCATCTTTGCGACGGACGAGAGCATCGCGGTCAGACCGTTCTTGTCCGATCCCGTTCTCGGGCCTATCGTGTTGCCGAGCGGGTCGCCTTTGTGCCGGCCGTCCGCCATCGCCCACGTGCCTTTTCCGTATTCTATACCGCCGCCGAGCAGCGAGCACGCGCCGGTGAACACGTCGCCGCGGCGGGACTTGTACTTTCTGATCTCGGACCAGAACTGTCCGAGGACGCGCGCCGCCATCTCGTCCGCTCCCTCGTCGTTGTTGCCGAACTTCGGAGCGGAAAGGAGCATCCTGCGGATATCCTCGCGGTCCTCGAAGTCCGAGAGGAGCGCGTCGTAAACTTCTTCGAGGGTGAGTTTGCGCTGTTCGTAAACGAGAGTTTTGAGCGCGTAAAGCGAGTCGGCGACTGCTCCGTGACCCGCCGTCTCGACGACTCCGTAGTTATAGACGGGGCCGCCCTCGTCGTGCTGCAGACCGCGCTCTATACACGCCTCCGTCATCGTCGACTTGACGAGCTTCGACACGTTGGCGACGCGGCGGTCGACGCCTATGTTGCAGCAGTCGCAGAACATTTCCGTTATATATTCGACCTCTTTCACGTACGCAGCCCACAGACCGTCGAACGTTTCGTAGTCGGTAAGTCTGCCGACATCGAGTCCGCACTTCTCGCCCGTGATCATGTCCCGGCCGTTGAAGAGTGTGTATTCAAGTATCTTGGCGAGGTTGATCGAGCCGTCCTCGCAGCCGAAGTTGCTCTTTCCGGGGATCTCTATCTCCTGACATCCGAGGATCGAGTAGTCGCGCGCGTCGCGAAGAGGCACGCCGTAGCCGACAAGACCGTTTATCGCGTTCTTGTCGGACGCGATCGTTGGGTCGGACATGCCCTCCGACCACATCAGGACGATGAGCTGCCACAGTTCGTGCGGGGTCCCCTCGTGGACCCTGACCGTCATCCTCGGGTGCGTTTCGTGCATCGTTCTCATGATGCGGAGCACGTTATACGTTATATCGTTCGTCGCGTCCTCGCCCGTCTCGGGGATGACGCCGCCGACGGTCATGTTGTGGACGCCGTGCTCCCACGTTTTCATGAAGATAGCGGCGAGCGTATCGAGGTCTTTCTCCCCCCGCCAGAACGGGTACATATACTGATCGAATCTGCCCACGCAGTCGACCCAGTCCCACAGGCAGTAGAACCACATCAACTGAGCGGCTTCGAGGAACGTCGTAGGTTTATCGCGGGAGACCTTGCGGCAGGTGCGCTCGATCGTCAGGAGCTGTTCTCTCTTTTCTCCTTCCGCTTCGGCGGCGAGTGACGCCGCTTTGTCGGCGTGCAGTTCTATCCAGCGGCTCATGCCGTCTATGATTATGCGGCACGCCCTGTAAAAGTCTCGTCTTTTGGTATCGGACGGATCGGTCTTCGCGTCATATTCGTCGATCTGCGCCATGACGCCGGAAAGACCCATCGAGAGGAGTTTCGGATAAGACGGGACGGTGTGACCCTGATAACCCCCCGTCCACCAGAGTGAGGAACACATCGCGTCGTACTCTTCCTGACTTTTGCCGACTCTCTCGAAACTCCGTCTGTGCATTTCGTCGTAGGAGAACGGGACCATCTCGCCCGAGAGCCGTTCCGTCCTCCCGTCGCCGCCCTCTATCGTTATGCCGCGGCAGAAATGCTCGTAAACGGGGCGGCACGGGCGCGGGAACCCGACTATGATATCGCCCTCGAAGAAGGGGATCTCCGAGACGAGCCAAGACTCGACGATACCGTACGCCTCGCGGATTATATAAGGTTCGTTCGCATACTTTTCGAACATATCCTCGAACGGAGTCTTCCCGTCGTCCGGAAAACCGGTGTACGTGCCTTCCCTTTCGTCGTGCGATTTGAGTCTCGCCCGTACGCCTTTATATATTTCGCCCACTCTTCCGGTGAACTCGTATTTCTCAAAAACGTTTTCCATCCTCGGTCCTCCGTGGCGGTTCGGAACGTCCTCTTTTATTCGAGGCGCCCGTTTACCCATTATATAACATCATATATTATATACTTTATTCTATTCTATGTCAATAATAACGGGCCTTCGTACGCCTCCCGTTTTTTCAAAACGCTTGTAAAAAACAGAAAAATGTGGTATCATATATTTTACGCGGCGGGAAAGATCCGTCTCCCCCGCGCCGGCCTCCCCAGACGGACCCGGTCATCGCGCCGTTTCAAGCGAAAGGTTAGGAAGTCCGGATGAACATGACTTTTATGGCCCAGTTCCTGCTGGTGCTGCAAACAATAAACAGAGTACTCACGTGGGTTTTCTTCGTGTGCTATTCCTATCAGTTTTTCTATATTGCCGTCAGCCTGTTCCGGAAGCCCCGCACCCCGAAAGAAGGCGTGCCTCACAAATTCGCCGTTATCATCTCGGCGCGCAACGAAGAGGCGGTCATCGGCGGGCTTATCGACAGCATAAAGAACCAGACGTATCCGTCGGAACTCGTCACGACGTTCGTCGTGGCGGACAACTGCACCGACTCGACCGCCGATATCTGCCGGAAGGCCGGGGCGGTCGTCTACGAGAGACACGACCTGACGCAGATAGGCAAGGGATACGCGATCGACTTTCTGATGGAACGCATCAACGAGGATTACCCGGCGGACGCGTTCGACGCGTTCATCGTGTTCGACGCGGACAACGTCCTCGAAGAGAACTACATCGAGGAGATCAACAAGACGTACTCCGCCGGCTACAAGGTGGTCACGAGCTACAGAAACTCGAAGAATTTCGGAGACAACTGGATTTCCGCCGGCTACGCGCTTTGGTTTCTGCGCGAGGCGAGATACCTGAACGCCCCGAGAATGGTCCTCGGAACGAGCTGCGCTGTCTCCGGCACCGGCTTTCTGTTCGACCGTTCGACCGTATCGACGGGACCGGACGGGAAGCTCGAGTGGAAATACTTCCTTCTCACCGAGGACATCCAGTTCACGACGGTGAACATTCTCTCCGGCGTCAAGATAGGATACTGCGGCACCGCTCATTTCTACGACGAGCAGCCGACGAAGTTCCGTCAGTCCTGGCACCAGCGTCTGCGCTGGGGCCGCGGATATCTGCAGGTCTACAGACATTACGGTATCAAGCTCATCAAGGGGATCTTCCGCAAGCGCGGAAGCGAAGAGGAGTCGCGGACGAATTTCGCCTGCTTCGATATGGCGATGTCGATCATGCCCGCGATGATCCTGTCGCTGCTCATCCTTCTGGTCGACATCATCGGAACGGTCGCCACGCTCGTCACGCTCTTCGAGATCGGAAGCACGTTCGGCCACGCGATATGGCTCATTATCGGGCCGCTGCTCCGGGCGAACGCGATGATGTTCGTCCTCGGCATCTTCGTGACTATAACGGAATGGCGGTATATACACATGCCGGCGTGGAAAAAGATCCTGTTCACGTTCACGTTCCCGATCTTCATGACGACGTACGTTCCGATCGCGGTCGCCTCGTTCTTCACGAAGGTTTCCTGGAAGCATATCGAACACACCAGATCGCTCTCGATCGAAGACGTCAAGAGCGGCAAAAAGAACAAAAAGATCGAACCGCCGAAAGAATAAGAACTTCAAAAGGACCGCCGCTTCAAAGCGGCGGTCCTTTCACATTCTGAAAATTGCCTCCGGCAATTTTCTTCCGTTTCTTTTCTCTTTTCTCTCTTCTCTCTTCACTCAAAGCGCCCGCCGCGGATCCCCCGCGGCGGGCGCTTTGCTTATTTTATTTGCTTGAACTCTTTATCTTGTTCCAGAGATCGGTGTAGTGTTTCACCACCTCGTCGTCGAGGTGATGGTATGCTTCCGCCTTGACTTCGGCGGTCGGATAAAGCATATCGTTGCCGTATTCGCTGTACTCTTCATTTGAAGAAACGGCGGTGTTCGGGCACGCGTAGTGGATGTACTCGGCGTTCTGCAGCGCGATATACGGATCCATCAGAAAGTCGAGATACAGAAGCGCAGCCTCATAGTTTTTCGATCCCTTGAGGATGCAGCACGCGTCGTAGAACACGTTCGTTCCGTCCTTGGGATAGTACATCGAGAGGTGGTCGCCGTTGCCGTTTGAGTCGTCCATATCGTAGACCATGGTGAAATAGTCGCCCGCGTAATAAGCGGCGATCGCGGCGTTCTCGCCCTCCATCTTCTGGAATACCTGGTCCATCGCCCATCCCTGGAAGAGCGGAACCGCCTCGGACAGATGATCGGCGGCGCGGTCCCATTCGGCGGGATCCGCGGTGTTCACGTCGATACCGAGGGAGAACATCGAGATCGCCAGAGCGTCGCGCGCGTTGTCGATGCCGAGGATCTGACCCTTGTATTTTTCGTTCCACATGAGCGACCACGACTGGTCTTCGACGTCCTCGGGGTCGACGAGCGTGTTGTTGTAGATCAGGCAGAGGTAACCGACCGCGTAGGGAACTGAATATTCGTTGTCCGGATCGTAGAAGAGATCTTTGTACTCGTCGCCGATATATTTGTAGTTCTGAAGCTTCGAGACGTCGATCTTCTCGAGACGGTCCTCTTTGATAAGCCGCTCGATCATATAGTCGGAAGGGATGACGACGTCGTATTCGACGCCCCCGCCGGATACCGTCGCGTACATCGACTCGTTGCTGTCGTATGTGCTGTATTCGACGTGGATACCCGTCACCGCTTCGAACGCGGCATTGATGTCGAGGGTGTCGTCCTCGCCGTCGGAGATATATTCTCCCCAGTTGTAGACGTACAGGGTGGTGCCCGCGAGGTCGTTTTCGTAATTGCCTTCGAGCTTGCCTTCGAGTTCTGCTTTGAGATCCGCAAGTCCGCCGCCGGAGCAGGAGGAGAGGATCAGGGTGACCGCGAGCATGATCGCGGCGAGTGCGAGCGATACGATTTTTTTCATTTTATTCTCCAATCTATTTTTTTACCGGGGTATTTTTTCTGTCGGAACGGATCTCGATGAAGTTTACCGCGCCCAAAAGAAGCATGATCGCGAGCATAATGATCGTGTACAGCGCGTAGTATTCGGGCGACAGCGGCTTTTTGACCGCCGTGTAAAGACTCGTTGCGAGAATGTTGAAGTGGCCGTTCGTGTAGTAACTGATTATGAAGTCGTCGAGCGACAGCGTGAACGCCATGATGAAGCCCGACACGATCCCGGGGACGATGCCCGGAAAGACGATCCGCCAGAACGCTTTTGTCTTCGTGCATCCGAGATCCATCGCCGCCTCGTAGAGCGAAACGTCCGAAGCGTACAGACGCGGCAGCACGTTAAGGATCACGTACGGAAGATTGAACGTGATATGCGCGATCAGAAGGGTCGGGAAGCCGAGGATCGCCGAGTTGTGAAGGAACCACGTCCCGAAGAACGTGAACAGAAGCATCAGCGATACGCCGGTGATGATGTCCGGGTTGATCAGCGGGACGTTCGTGACCGTGTTTACCGCGCTCTTGAGCCGTTTCGATCTCATTTTGTAGATGCCGTACGCCGCTATTACGCCGAGAACGGTCGCCAGGACCGCGGCGCAGGCGGAGATCAGGAGCGTATTGAGCAGGATCCCGCGCATGGATCGGTCGTAAAACAGATTCACGTACCATCTGAACGAGAAACCGCTGAACGTCGTGGTGCTTTTCGCCGAGTTGAACGAAAAGACCGCCATCACGAGGAGAGGGGCGTAGAGGATCGCATAGACGATGCCGATAAAGACCCGGCCGAGTTTTTTCATATCAGCACGCTCCCCCCTTCGTCGTTTTCGGTGAACCTGTTGAGGATGAGCATACTGACGAGGATTATCGCCATCAGGACCGCGGAGAGCGCCGCGGCGACGGGCAGGTTGTTGTTCTGGCTGTGGATCTGTCCCTCGATGAGGTCGCCGATCATGAAGTCGCCCGTCCCGCCCATTTTAGCCGAGATGTAGAACGTGCTGACCGACGGCACGAACACCATTATTATTCCCGAAACTATGCCCGGTACCGTCAGCGGGAAGATCACCCTGCGGACGCGCGAGAGGGCGCCGCATCCGAGGTCCGACGCCGCTTCGAGGAGCGACGGCTCGATCTTCGACATAACGTTGTAGATCGGCAGGATCATATACGGCAGGTAGTTGTAGACCATACCGAAGATGACCGCGCCCGTGTTGTTCATCAGCGGGAGCTTGCCGAATCCGATCGCGAGGAGCGCCTGATTTATAAGACCGTTCCCGTCCATCAGCGCGGACAGACAGTACGTTTTGATCAGCAGGTTTATCCACATCGGAAGAGTAACGAACATATTCGCGATCTTCTGCGACGAGGGTCTCATCCGGCAGACGACGTACGAAAAGGGATATGCGATCAGAAAGGTGACCGCGGTCGCGATCACTGAATATAAGAGCGAGCGCAGGATAACGCCGCCGTAATCCTTCAGCGTCAGGATATTGTCGAAAGTGAAGTGTCCGTCGCCGTCGGTGAACGCGTAAAACAGAACGACGGCGAGAGGGATGACGATGAACAGAGCCGCCCACGCGAAATAAGGAGCGTTAAGGAAGGCGGAGCCGGGCGAGAATTTTCTTTTTTTATTCATCTTCCGCCTCCGGGTCCTCGTCGAAATCGTCCGAGAACGTGCTGTAGTCGCCGTACAGACCGGAGAATTCGGATTTGTGCATAACGTGGATCGCGTCGGGATCGAGAGCGATGCCGATCGTCTGATCCTCGAAGTACGCGTCGGTCGTCTGGACCATCCACTTGAAACCCTTTACGTCTACGATGAGTTCGTAATAGTCTCCCTTGAACGTCGCCTGGGTGATGACTCCCTTGACCATTCCCTCTTCGGGAGAGACGACGTCGACGTCTTCGGGACGGATGACGACGTCGACAGGCTCGTTCTTTTCAAATCCCTCGTCGACGCAGGTGAAGGTGTGACCCGCGAAAGTGACGGTATCGTCGCGGTTCATAACGCCGTCGATTATGTTGGATTCGCCGATGAAGTCGGCGACGAAAGCGTTTTTCGGCTCGTTGTAGATGTCGACCGGAGCGCCTATCTGCTGGATCTTGCCGTTTTCCATGACGACGACGGTGTCGGACATGGAAAGCGCTTCCTCCTGGTCGTGGGTCACGAAAATGAAAGTGATCCCCGTCTCGCGCTGGATGCGGCGCAGTTCGACCTGCATATCCTTGCGCAATTTCGCGTCGAGCGCGGAGAGCGGTTCGTCGAGAAGGAGCACTTTCGGACGGTTTACGAGGGCGCGCGCGATCGCGACTCTCTGCTGCTGACCGCCTGACAGGTTCGTTACCTTTCTTTTCTCATATCCTTCGAGGTTCACAAGTTTCAGCATCTCTTTTACCATCGGGTCGATCTTTTCCTTCGGGGTCTTTGAGACGCGCAGACCGAACGCGACGTTTTCGTAAACGTTCAGGTGAGGAAAGAGCGCGTAACGCTGAAAGATCGTATTGACCGATCTTTTGTACGGCGGCACGTCGTTTATCCGTTCGCCGTCAAAAAAAACGTCCCCCTCATCCGGCTTCAGAAAACCGGCTATGATCCTCAGCGTCGTCGTTTTGCCGCATCCGGATCTTCCGAGGAAAGTCACAAATTCCCCGTCGCGGACCGAGAGATCCAGACTGTCGAGAATTTTTTCCCCGTCAAATGAAAGAGTAACGTTTTTAAGTTCGACAATATTTCTGTTTGTCATTTTGCATCCCCCTTTGCGGTTAAAACCCGCGAAAGCCGTAATACAGCTCTGCGCGAACCCACGAACGCCTTTGAAGATTCGGATTTTCTCCGGCTTTACGGCTGAGCCGCAACCCCCGCAAAGAGTTTTTACAGGACCGCCGTTCGGCGGACTGCAGTTGCGGTTTCCAAAGACGTCGATTTTTGCGCAGAACGAAAAAGCACGGGCTGAAAACTGTTTTAGTTTTCATAAGTCCTTAGTCTTTCCCTTTTTAAGGTAAAAATCCTACGGATTTTCCATTTTATGTGCTTTTTCTATCGCCGTTTTTGCCCCTCGACGTACACCAGTACGCCTCACGGGGCAAAGAACGACGATTCTGCATCAAAACTCGACATCTTTGTGTTTCTGTAAGAAACTGCCGTACGTGAACGCAGGCAAAACGCCCCGGCGGCGGAAATAATCCGCCAGAGCGGACCGGTTACTGACAGACGGCACGCTCCATAGGCCTTGTCCTGCGTTTTATTGCCCGCCGATTCCTTTGCCTCACGGCGGGTCGTCAGCACAGATGCAAAATCGTGCAAGGTATATAATACAGTTTACGACCATTTTTGTCAATAGTTATTTTTCACAGTATTAATATGATGAAAACCGCGGCGCGGGGCGTTTTGCACCTCCTTCCGTTCTTGACAAAGCAGGCGCTTTGAGGTATATTGGACGTGAAATTTGAAAAAAAGGAGAACCTTTATGAAAAAGTTCATCGCGCTCGCTCTTGCGATCCTCACGCTTACGTGCCTTGTAGCATGCGGCTCGACCGCCGATAACGGCGGCGAGGGAAAAGATACGGAAGCCGTGACCGCTGACGCGGGAGAAGCGACCGCGGACGTGGGATCGGATACCGCCGAAGCTCCCGACACCTCCGATAACGAAGACGCGGAAAAAGCCGGTCTCACCGGCAAACTCGTATTCATCGATCCCGACGGAGAGAAAATCATTCGCGGTTTGTCGCTCTCCGGGAACAGATCGGGCACCGCGGAATTCAATTCCAAAGAGCCCGCGACCGAGGGGATCCGCTGCGTATTCGAGTTGAGCGAGTACGTCTGCGTGACGCCGGATACGGACGAGACCCGCATGTCCGTATACGTCTTTAAGCACAGGGAAGACCAGAGTTCTTACGAAAAAACCGATCTTTCCGATCCCGGCGACGAATGCGTCACCGTTTTCGAATCGGAGCGCGACGAGGACGGGTACTGGGGAGAGTTCTACTTAAATCCCGACGAGGAGCCCGGTTATTACGACTTCGTTTTCGCCGTGGAGAACAAAGCGGTCGCCTCTCTTTTGACCCGTTTCTACCCCATGGGCGAACTTGAGGGAAAAACCGACGCCGAGCTTGAAAAGCTGATGGAAGATTGACTGAGAGTATAAAACAGGGGATGATCCTCTGAACTGCCCCAATATGTACGGACAGCACAAAAAAGGGTCCCCTATGACACAGTATTAAGTTTTTAAGCAATGAACTGACGTCGAAGTTCCATCGGCGTCAGTTTCGTTTTTAACTGAATTCGCTGATAGTTGTAGAAAT